>NZ_JAUBTL010000015.1:101651-131620 GCF_036702475.1 Microcoleus sp. D2_18a_B4 | reverse complement strand
GCCTGTTCCACAAGAAAATTCACTCTTTGTGGAACAGGCATCTTGCCTGTTCTTGAGAATGGTGCAAGATGTGAGTTGTATCAAACAGCATAGGTCATTTTGAGTTGCTAACATTTTCCTTATTGATGCGATACCTTTAAAATACAATGCTTTGAGCAGCAGTGGAATTTTGAGCGACAACGCATCAATCTCTCATAGGGAAAATACCGATCGACCTTCCTCGCGCGCGCGGCCCCAAAATGCGATCGGCGATTAGTCCCCCGGCGAGCGGGAAGGCCAAACTTCAGCTCAAATCTGACTCAGGCGGCTCCGGCTTCGGCTCTGGTCGGACAGATTCTTGCCTTTGCCGCTTCAACTCTGCAACTTTTTCTTGAGCTACATCCCTGACTTCTAGAGCTTTATCTTGGAATTTTTCCGCCAGACTTTGAGCGCCCCGCTTCACACCTGCCACATTTTTGAGAGTTCTGTCGAAATCTTCGTGTAAAAACTCTGCTACCAGACCGACTTTTTTGTGCAGTCCGTCCGCGTACTGCACGGGTTCCGATACAGCAGCTTCAGAGACGATCGCCCGCTTGCTGCCGATGGTCGAAATAGCTGCCACAGGTAACAAGTAAATGTCGTCTAAAACACCGCGCCAGCCGCTCGATTTAAATAGGTAGTGGGTGACTGAACCAGTGCGGACATCAAATAGGTAGTCAACCACTGCACCTGCCTGATTACCAGCGTCCGTGAGTACCTCAAGGCCGATCGGACAAACAGCTTGTTCCGGCTGATGAAGTTCCGGCAGTTCCGGGTTAATGGTGACAAAAACATTTTCCCCCACCGTATCTACTTGCGCCCAAGCGAACCAAGTTTTTTTGCTGCCCAAAAGTCCCGACTTGCAAGTAAAGCCGATCGCCCGCTGGGAGTGAGCGTCTAACCAAACCCGATCTACCCTGCCGACCTCTTCGGCCGTTCTGCGGTCGATGGTGCGGCGGTTGAGCAGTTCGCTGCGCCTAACAATTTGTGGTGATGTACTCATAAATAAACTCCTGAGTGCCGCCTTTGAAAAATGTCGATCGTCCAAAGAAGCCGATTTAATATTCTTCTTCCGAATAATGGCGATTATTATCTGCCTGGGTTAACTCCTCCTCTTCCCTGGAAGTGCCAACTTCTTTTTGGTCGGGAACAGGAATCGTGCTAATGTGCACGCCGCCCGATGGAGCGTGAATTTCCTTAGCCTCCCTGGGCTTGACGCTAAGAAGTCCTAACTGGACTGAGGACTGATTCGGGCCTACGTTGATTTGAATTTTCGGCCCTGAGCGAGCCAAGTGAACGATCAGACCGTCCACAATGGGAACCTTAGCGATCGGCTTACCATCGAGGTAAGTGCCGTTGGTACCTAAATTGATCAGTTCCCAAGTTATGCCGCTGCGCCGCAATTCGATGTGGCGACGAGAAACCACAGCGCTAAAAAGAACGACGTGGTTTTCGGTCGAGCGCCCGATCCGGACGACCTGCTCGTCTTCAAAGATCCAACTGCGGACGGGTATAGACTGGAGTGGATGTAGCAAGGTCAGCTTAATCACATTGGCAGAATTGAGTTTTGGTAGAGCGCCTCAAGATGCGATTTTAGATTTTAGACTTTCGATCGCCCAATCCAAACTCGCTCTAAGAGATTTGAAATAAAAACGTAACCAGGTCTCCTTTGCCCAGAGAGATGCGGTCTCCCGGTCGCAACCGGTGGCGGTTTCCCTTGGGTAGCGGAGTATTGTTGACGTAAGTGCCGTTGGAACTGCCTACATCTTCTAGGTAGCAAGCATCTCCCTCCACCCGGAGATTTGCGTGTACCCGAGAAACTATCTCAGAATTAGCAAATCCCGAAACATCAATATCCGGCGGTACTAAGTCATTTGGCTTGCCTATGTGAACCACAGCCAGACTGTGAGGCAATTCCATCGGCGTATTTGTCTGAACGTGTAGCAGGCGCGCCGACTGCTGTTGCAGTTGAGTTTTAGCTACACCTGCTGGCTGTGGGCCCGGAACCGGAGGAGAGATATTTACTGGTGTTGCCACCGATTCAGTTGTAACAGGAACCGAGGGCGAAGGCGGGGGATCTGGAATCGTCGGAATGCTGGCGGTAGTTTTTTCCAAGTTGAGCCCCTTATTCAGGCTAACTAGAGGTTCCATTGCCATCAGGGGATCGGGTGGCACTAAATCGGGCGCCGGTGACGATACCACTGTGGGGCCTACAGGCGAGGGAGACGGTAGTGTCACCTCAACTTCTGGAACTATGGATATGGAACCCGGACGCAAGTTAAAGCCACACTGGCCGCAAAATGCTGCATCTGTCTGAACTGCTGCACCGCAGTTCGAGCAACTTGCGGTAGCAGGTAAAGGCGTGTAGCAAGCCTCACACTGGCTGGCCCCGTCGGGGTTCTGGTGATTGCAATTGGGACAGACAATCATCGATTTCTCCTTGCTATCGGCCAGATTTTCAAATCAGCCTCATCAAAAGTCCTTGGGTCTGAAACCCCGTCCTTACAGGACGGCTTTACATTGAATTGAATCCCCTTGCGGGGTAGGGGGGTATGGTTGCCCCCCCCGTGAGGATATGGTTGTCCTCAATCTCCCATTTCTGGGGTAAAGTTAGCACGCGCCTTTGTTTAGGGAGCTTGCGCGGGCTAGCAGCACTGTTCCAGTTACCTTAGAACTGTTTAACCACTAGCGACAGAGCAAGGGACTAGCTTCGTATCAAGCGGGTGTCGTGACTCACAAAACGTAGTCAGTTAAGACGATGGCCCGTCAGAATGGCTTGTTAGATTTCTCTTTCAAGCCTCATGCCGTCAGGGCTGAGGTTCCTGACAAAAATACTCGTGTATATGGTCAAATTTTAACTTTAACCGCCACAATTCTTATATTGCTTCTAATACTAGCAACTGAGCTGACGCCGTGACGTTAGCTGTGATGGGCAAGATTGAGTTAGTGATAATGCTGACTGTGTTGGCACGCTGGCGGCTCTGTGGGCTATTTTACTGCTGCGCCAGCAGCCGCATCAAGCAGCCACCAAAGCTCGCCCTCTGGTTGAACGAGTCTGGCTGGATAAGTCATTTCGTCGGCTGCGGGGGCAAAAATTTGAGCAAGGGCGGGTTGTTTGCTGGCTCCTGCAACCATGAAGATGACGCACCGGGCCCGGTTGATTAAGGGGACTGTAAAGGTAATGCGGGGTTGACCGTCTTTGTTGCCGACAGTTACTAGGGCATCCCGGACTTCCAAGGCTGCTGTGCCGGGAAATAGAGAGGCTGTGTGGGCGTCGTCTCCTATGCCCAATAAAATGATGTCGAAGGCAGGAAACTCGCCCTCGGATACTTTGAAGAACTGTTGTAATTCGGTTTGGTGCGCCTTCGCGTCGGCTGCGGGGTCGCCGGCGCCTGTGGGCATGGGGTGGATGTTGCTGGCGGGGATATTCACTCGATCGAGCCACGCGAGCCGCGCCATTTTTTGATTGCTGTCTGGGTGTTCTGGGGGAACGTAGCGTTCGTCGCCCCAGAAAACGTGAATTTTGTCCCAAGCCAGGTCTTGGGCTGCGATCGCTCTGTAGAGGGGTTCCGGTGTGCTTCCGCCCGCTGCGGCGATCGTACAAAGTCCGCGTTCTGCTATGGCTTCTGAGATTTTCGACAGCACAATCTCCAGCGATCGATCTATCAGTTGTTCCCGATTTGCTAATACTTCAACTACTTTTTTCATTAATTTCCTCTCAAATTTCCTTGGGTGTTGTTCTCAGCAATTGCCAATTTTACCTTGACATTTTGGTTTGAGGTTGATCGGCTGACAGACCCGGCAGGCAGGGTACAGCATCCCATAAAATTTTATCATCTTATGCCCTTTGATTTAAAGAAAGCAAGACATATTTCTACCAGTGCTTTATGGATTTTCACCTGTTGCATTGAGCTTTCGCAACTTTCAATCAAAAGTTCGATCGTACTCGGAGCATCTGGGCCGAAAGTAAAAAGCGTTTTTTGGGACTCCGATCCGTCCCGCACAGCAAAGTCTATAAATATAGCGAGCCGGACGATCGCACACCGACAGTAAAAGCCAAACCGAGATGCTCCCGATCGCACTTACCCCGGCATAGCAAAAATAATCAAGATTGATGTGGTAGAGTAGGAAAAATAGTTTTAAATCCGCAGGCTCGGATGGAAGCAAAACTATGTCAAATTTTAAGCGATTTCCTACATCAGTCCGCTATCTAATAGCGCGGTTGCGCCACTGGACGCAACCGGCGGTTTGGGCTCCGTTAGCCGTGCTCTGTGCAGGGGGGTTATTCATCTGGGAGGTCTCTGTAAATCCAGAAAGGTTGAGCATAGATGGCGAAGAAGAACCAGCCTCAAACACTCCAGCTTCGCTATCGGGGCTATCTGCTGAAGATACCGCCATTGCGGCTGAAATCGACAGCTCACCAGTGCTAGTCAATCAGTTTAATGGCTCTACTGCTTCTGAACTGAACTTGTTAAATTCATCAGTAGTAAAAAGCAAAGGTTTATTCGAGGAACTTCGAGATCGGGAGTTAGAAACTCCTGAGCCATCTTCAGCCCCCAAGCGGGTAGGAAGCAGCGGATTGGTGTCCTTGCCAAATTTAGCAAATCCTGCTGTCGAGGCCGGAAACAATAACCCCCAAAATTCCAGCTTGCCAAGTTCCAACGCAACATCAGGGTTGAGTTTATCTGGCAGTGGGAGACTGACTTCCGGGATAAAAACGATCGAGCCTGAGTCTCGGGGTACAGCGACAGCAACTTTATCGCAGGCGTCTAGTGATGCTAATTCAGATAAACAAAACGAAAATTCTCTGCCTTTGAGTCCGCTGCAAGCAGCTATGAAAAAATACGTCGTTGCTAACACTTCGGCAACGGCGGCTTCAGGTGAGAAAACTGCCGACGAGCCTACATTGCTCGATCGACCCGCTTCCGATCCGGCAGCAGTAAATGCGACAAATTTGCTCCCAACGACCGCTACAGCTCAAGGTAGAGCAAATCCTGTGAATGTTCCCACAGCACTTCGCCCACTGGTGGCTCCGACAAATACTGTGAGCAACGAATCTCAAGAATTCTTAAAACCGACAGCTACAGTCTCTGAATCATTTGCTGGGTTAAATTCCAGAGTGCCGAACCTCCCCGAAATTAATGCAGGGGCTGCACCGGTGGCTTTGCCGAAAAATCCCTACCAAACTAATTTATCTGGCTCAGGCTTGGCACCTGAAGTTCAACCTGTGGCACTTCCCGTAGCCATACCTTCGCCAACACCTCTACTTCCAAATGTCGGTTCATCTACCTTTCCAAATGGGATTGGGGGAAGCAAGATAATTAGCCCTCAATTCTCTCCCAATTCAGCGAATTCTCAATTTCAAACACCTCCACCGAGTCAGCTTAACTTGCCGCAGCAGCCTAACTTTGGAGTTGTTCCCCAAAACACAAATCAGGGCGTGCAGCCCATTCAACCTCAAACTTTTTCTACACCCCGCTCTCTGGCTCCAGGACGCTACATTGGCGGTGGCGAAATCAATACTTTTTCTAATCCTTAAACTGAACTTCCCCTAGTAGAGGGTTCGTTCAAATCTTGCAAACCCTTGCGCTACGAGTTCCTGTCAGCTTTTTGCCCCCGAGGACGTACCCATGTAATTTAAGGATTTCTTAATTTTTCGCGTGGGAAGAGCGTGGCAGAATTGTAGTCATGTATATCGAACGTGTTCCAAACAGAAACTCTCCTCCAGCCGTATTACTTCGCGAGTCCTACCGCGAAGGCTCAAAAGTGCGGAAACGCACTCTGGCAAACTTGTCTAAATTGCCCGACCATGCAGTAGATGGACTGCAAGCCTTGTTAAAAGGTGGCGTCACGATCGCCAATCTACCTGACTCTTTTAAAATCACTCGCTCACGCCCGCACGGCCATGTGGCAGCAGTATTGGGCAGCCTCAAAAACACTGGCTTACACAACCTAATTAGTTCCGAAAATACCCGCAACAGAAGATTAGTATTGGCGATGATAATCGCGAGAATTACCGACCCGCGCTCGAAACTCGCTACAGCCAGAGGATTTAGTGACGAAACAAGTTTCTCGAGTATTGGCAAAATTTTGGGAATCGAGGGTGCCGATGAAGATGAACTATATTTGGCAATGGATTGGCTGTTATCCAGACAAGAGTCGATCGAAAATAGTTTGGCTTCCCTTCATTTAGCATCATCAACATTGGTACTTTATGATGTATCGAGCAGTTACTTCGAGGGCAAAACTTGCCCGTTAGCCAGGTACGGTTACAATCGGGATGGCAAAAGAGGTAAATTGCAGATCGTATTTGGATTAATGTGCGATGCTTCTGGCTGCCCGATCGCAGTTGAAGTATTTGAGGGCAATACTGCTGACCCAAAAACCTTAAGCAATCAAATTACCAAGCTCAAAGAAAGATTTAGGATTGCCAAAATAATTTGGGTGGGCGATCGAGGCATCATTTCTTCAACCACAATTCAACAACATTTTCAAGCTGACGATCGCAGTTTCGATTGGATTAGCGCGCTGCGTGCGGTACAAATTCGCAGCCTCGTCGAGCAAGAATCCATTCAACTCTCTTTATTTGACGAACAAAACATCGCTGAAATATCGTCAGATGACTATCCGGGAGAACGCTTAATCGCCTGTCGCAATCCGATGCTGGCAGCAGAGAGAGCCAAAACCCGAGAAGAATTGTTGCAAGCGACCGAAAAAGAGTTAGCCAAAATCGCTGCTGCTACAATGAGAGAGAAGCGCCGTTTAACAGGGGCATCAAATATTGGTTTAAAAGTCGGAAAGGTGGTAAATCATTACAAGGTTGCCAAGCATTTCAAACTGGATATTCAAGAGAACAGTTTTAGCTATGAAAGAAACACGCAAAGTATTGATAGCGAAGCAGCTCTCGACGGCTTGTATGTGATTCGGACTTCAGTAGAACCCGAAGTTTTATCGCCTCAAGAAACGGTGAGAGCTTATAAAAGTCTGTCTCAAGTAGAGCAAGCTTTTCGGAGTTTTAAGACTGTGGATTTAAAGGTGCGACCGATTTACCACCATCGGGCCGCTCGAGTTAAGGCTCACGTATTTTTATGTATGTTAGCCTATTACGTAGAATGGCAGATGCGTTCTCTACTAGCTCCTATGCTGTTTGATGAGGATGATTGGGAGTCAGCTCGCCAACAGCAAAAATCTGTCGTTAAGGCGACGTATAGCGAGCGTACTAAAGCCAAAGCTAGAACTAAGCGGACTGACGATAATTTACCAGTGCATAGCTTCCAAACGTTATTAGCGGATTTGGGTACGATCGCCCACAATGAAATTATGTCAACAATCGGTGGTGCTAGTTTTGTTTTCGATAAGATTACTCAACCAACAATTGTGCAACAAAAGGCTCTAGATTTACTGGGCGTTTCTCTGATTTGTACCCAGTAAAACGGGGGTCAAAATCCTGGGAAGGCTTGCTCTGCATACTCCGATGCCTTTTGTCAATGGGGGAAGTTCAGCTTAAATGAAGGAAGTTCGGCCACGAAAAAGATATTATCAATTCCCCATACTTAGGCTACGCTGTTCCTGCCCTTGGACTTCGGTTCTCCTCAGCGTAGTCGAAGAGAAGGGAGCCGAAGGCAGTCGAATTTCAGTACAAGTTCCGAATTCGCCATTCCCAATGTTAGTGGTAAAACTTACCTAGCGGCGGCCCGCACCAACAACAATCCCCCGATTCCTAAGCCAAAAGCGATCGGCAGCCAAGCCGAAAGAATCGGAGTCAAAACAGCTTTCACGCCCATAGAACTGGTGATGAAAGAAAATACATAGTAAGTAAAAATCACAACTACGCTAATACCAAAACTCGTTCCTCGACCGGAGCGGCGCGGTTGAGTTCCCAAAGCGGCTCCCACTATACCAAATACCATGCACACGAAAGGAAAAGCATATTTTTCTTGAATTCGCACCTTTAATTTGCGAATTTGCGGTTCGTCGCCGCTGTTTTTAAGGATTTCCAAACGCTCTAAAGCTTGGGCAATGTTCATTTCCTTGAAATCCCGCGCTCTAGCAGCTAAATCTAATGGCGTGCGGGGCAGTTGCAACTGCTGGTGTTGAAACCTAACTATATTGCGGTAAGAGCCATCAGGAGCAACTATATAAGCGGTTCCGTTGAAAAAATCCCAGGTATTTTCTGAGGGATTCCAAGTAGCTGATTCTGAAGAAACGATTTGATTGAGGCCTGGGGTGGAGCGATCGATAATTGTTAAACCTTTCATTCGCTGGCCGTCAAATTGTTCTGCATAAAAAAAGCGGGCGAGGATTTCGTCGCCGCCTTTTTCTGGTTTACGAAATTCTGTGTAGATAATATTTCTATCTTGAAATATCGGTTTTTCTCGCTTCAGGGCTCTGTCTAAAGTCAGAGTTGCTCTGTAGCTGGCGGCGGGTACAACTAACTCTTGCAAACCAAAGGTTAATCCTGCAACAATTAAACTCATTATCACAGCAGGCAGTATCAATCGGTAAACGCTAACTCCGCAACTGCGGAGGGCGATGAGTTCGCTGTCGCTGGACATTCGGCTGTAGGCCATTAAGGTTGCTAGCAGCATTGACATGGGGAAAGCCAATACTACGAAGTAGGGAATTTGCAGGAGAAAAATTTCTATGGCTGCGCCGTAGGGGAGGCCGGATTCTGCTACTCTGCGGACTAATTCAAATAAAGCTCCAACTGTGACGGCGACGGATGTAAAGAGTCCGACGCCAAATAAAAATGGGCCGATTAGTTCTTTGGTAATGTACCAGTCCATTACTGAAATTCTCGGCAGCCAGTTGATGGGATTCAAAGAATTGGATATTGCTATTTTCATAGTGGCGCTTTCTCGCAGATTGCTCCTCAATCTAAAATCTAAAATTCTGCCGTTTGCTGAATGCCTTCAAAAGACTATCGCACGAAGTTGTCACCTAAGTAATACTGTCGCACTAAAGGGTTGCTGTAGAGTTCTTCTTCAGCCCCGGAGGCTAAAATTTGGCCGTCTCGCATGATGTAGGCTCGATCGGTAATTTCGAGGGTTTCTCGGACGTTGTGATCGGTGATGAGGATGCCGATTTGGCGATCGCGCAGTTTAGCAATAATGGTTTGAATTTCGTCTACGGCGATCGGATCGACGCCTGCAAACGGTTCGTCTAAAAATAGGAACATGGGCCCGTCTCGCCCTGCGGCTAATGCTCTGGCTAGTTCAGTCCGTCGTCTTTCTCCCCCCGATATTTGAATTCCCAAACTAGATGCTATTTTTTCTAAGCGAAATTCTTGCAATAGGAAATCGACTCGATCGCGCCATTCCCAGCGCGGCACTTGAGTTTGTTCTAAAACTAACAAAATGTTGTCTCGCACGCTCATGTTTCGGAAAATGCTTGCTTCTTGAGCGAGATAGCCAATTCCCAAATGCGCTCGCTGGTGCATCGCCAATTTCGTGATGTCTAAATCGTTTAGCCAAACGGTGCCTTGATTTGGTTTTTCTAATCCGGTTGCTATGTAAAATGTTGTGGTTTTGCCGGCACCGTTGGGGCCTAGCAATCCTACGATTTCTCCTTGGGCTACCGACAGGTTGACGCGACTAACTACATTGCGTTTTCCGTAGGATTTGTGAATATTTTCGAGTACAATTTTCATTTTCGCTCCCGGCAACCTCTACAAGCTCAATTTCCGACTGCGGCTTTGTGCGATCGACTCTCTAATTTAAATTTTACCTTTTCAAGTTTGTGAGTTTTATAAAGACGAAATTTCGCATCTATCCCAAGTCGTATGTTTTGGCTGAGGCGAAATTTCGCTGCTGCGAGCCACTGTTACCGGGGGGCTGTAGTTGGACGTGGGGAGCCCAATGTATTTTGGGCTGCCGCATCTTGTTCCGGGGCAACCAGATAAACAGATTCTACCTGTCCTGGGTTGTCTGGCAGGGCAATAAACCGCCCTTCGTCGATGAGGTATGTTATGGTTTCGCCGCGCAGGCTGTTGCCCTGCTGCAATACGTAAACATCTCCGCTGAGAATAATCCGGCGCTCACGGCTGAAGTATTGAGCTTGAGCCGCAGTTGCTTGTATTTGGCGGGCTGGATAGTTGATTTGCACGTTGCCGCGGGCTGTCACGATGCCGGTTTTGGAGTCGGCTTCTTGAATGTCCGATCGCACGCTGAGGGTGCGGGGCGCGTTGGCTTGCGAATAGGTGGGAGAGGCGATCGCGCCTGCCAGAGTCAGGGGCAACAGCAGCGATAATCCTTTGAATATTCGCGAATTAAGTAGTTTAGCGGAGAGCATCATAAACTTGGAGCCTCAATATTTGTGAAATTGCTGAAGGGCATTATCTCCAGTTAGATATTTTATCTTAACGGTCAGAAAGATTTTCGTGAGGTCGATCGATTGACCCGATAGTCTCAACCAATTATCCTAGCAAGACAACAGCGAATTTAATTGGCTATTTTGCTGAGTGGCTGCAACTGTCTTAACCGGGAACGGGCAAGATGCTCGTTCCACAGCAAATAAATCTGCTTGTGCAGCGGGCAAGAAAGCCAGCCCTCCTCTGTGTAGAGGCAAAGTCTACTGCACACCCTAATACAAACATTTATTTAACTTTTATTTAACTTTTCGCTACTTGGATAATTCGCGGCAATTGCAAGCCTGCAACTTCTGCACCTGTTAATAAAGGTAAAAAATCAGCAACTTTTTCCGGCCCTGCTTGTTGCAAAGCGCTCAAAAGTTGAGCACTCTGTCCGAGCAAGTCTTCAACGGCAATTCCAGCATAACTGGGCTGATAATAACTGAGCCGATTTATTCCTTCTCCCAGCAAGATTACTGCACCACGCCAGTTTTGATTTCCTAAGTGATAAAGCGCGACCGCAATTTGCAATATTCCCTGATAGAACCTTTTTTCCGGCTCGCCGGCTTCCATCCACAAAGCCTCTAAAGTATCGTGACAAGCGTAAAATTCTTGGCTGTTAAACTGTTCGATACCTTGCCAAAACTCGATCGGCATTTCCTCTGTCATTCGATTGGGGATTGGGGATTTTCGATGGCGGATGTGTGTTTGAGTAGGCGGCGATCGATTTTTGTTAAATAGCTAAGTCTTAAAAATAGGAAAAATAACGACCTGTTTTCAAAACTACTGCCCTTTCACGACCGCCTACTTAACCGATTACATAGTGTCTCTGACAGCTTGAATCTGATCCATTCCTATTTCCTGAGTAGTTCCCGCGAAATCGTTATCTGGCGTCAGAAATAACATACAGTGACACTCTTTGCGCTCGCGCATGGGAATGCAGGGACAGTTCCAGTAGGCGGCTTTTACTTCGGCTTCTTTATCTTCGTAATGGCGACAAGGGCATAGGGGAGCACCTAGTTCATCCTTGTGTTTTGCTAGTCCTTCTATCACCACAGCAGTGACGGAAGGTTCAGAACAAAAGAAAGTTCCCGTGCGCTTGGCGTAGGTTTCGGAGAAATTCTTCATCGCCTCCAAAGTTTTTTCGTTGGAGAGTTTAGATTTTTCTGTTGTGTTCATAGTTTAGGATCGAAGTTGAGGATGCTACGAGCTTTTGACAATTGTAGCGCAGAATGTGATTTTAAACACTTGTATATTTCTGTTTACTTACAAGGAGGAAAACCTTGACAAAGATTGAGTTTTAGGTTGTTGGTTTTTTAGTGGTTTTTGTCTATCCCGGAGGGTGCGGGAAACTGGCGGCAGGCCCGGTTTTTGAAGCAGCCAAAAGATTTGGGCGATCGAGGGCCCTCAACAATCATCCCCCAAAGGGGATAAAAATCGGATAAGATAGCACAGCCCTGTCCCTGTTAGTGGCATCTGATGGCAACTTCCCCGAACCGCACCCACAGCAAAAAATCTCCTCCTTCTGGGCTGATTTGGCCGGCTGACACCGAGTTAGTCGGATTAGTGTTTGAATTGACTCCCCGCGCTGCTAGCTATCTGTACGCGCAGTATGCTATAGGTTTGCACGCTTGGTTTTTAGGTCAAGTACACCAAACTGACCCGGATTTATCGCAACTTTTGCACGATGAACAGTCAGAAAAAGCCTTTACTCTTTCGGGATTGGAAGGTGATTTGCTCCCCGGTGGCAAAGAATTTCAGCTTTTGGGCGATCGCATTTATCGCTGGTACGTAACAGGACTTTCCAAGCCAGTAGTGCAGTGGCTGAGTCAGTGGCTGCAAAATTTTCCCCAAGAGATTGATTTGCGAAATGCTCCGCTGCTAATTCGCTCTTGGGATATTGCTTTTCCTCCCACAACTTACCAGCAATTATTAACAGCCGAACCCCCATTTTCGCCCACCATCAAACTTAGTTTTGTGACTCCGACAAGCTTTCGTAGCAAAGGCCATCACTTCCCTTTGCCAGTTCCGGAAAATGTTTTTCACAGTTATTTGCGCCGCTGGAATAACTTTTCGGGGGTAAGTTTTGACCAAGCAGAATTTTTGAATTGGATTGATGAAAATGCAATTATTAGCCGCCACAAATTGGAGTCACAAAAGGTAGCGGCGGGCAAAAAAGGCATGGTAACGGGATTTACTGGGGCTGTGGAATTTGGGCTAGGGCGATCGGCTCACAATCGCCCTGATTTTGTACAATTATTTTATGCTTTGGGGCGGTTAGCGCCTTATTGCGGCACGGGCCACAAAACAACTTTTGGATTGGGACAAACGCGATCGCAATGGTTGACTGAATCGCTACCCGAAGTGTCGATACAAAGCGTATTGGCGGCGCGAATAGATGAATTGACACAGAAGTTTATGGCGCACAGAAAGCGCAAAGGTGGAAGTCGCGCTGCTGAGATTGCTGAAACTTGGGCGACGATTTTGGCGCGCCGGGAATTGGGGGAATCTTTGTTTGATATTGCTGCTGATTTGGAAATGCCTTATGAAACTGTGAAAACTTACGTGAAGTTGGCAAGAAGGGCTTTGAAAGTGGAGGATTAGTGGTAATTTACTGGTTCCCAGGCTCTGCCTGGTAACACAGATCCGGAGGCTCTGCCTCCAATTTTCCTCCGCAAGCGAGGCCGAGCCTCTAGACATAGATTCCCAGGCAGAGCCTGGGAACCAGTTAAATGACTGTTGACTGCTGACTAATGACTTTTAGTGAATAGATATATGTCGTCTCGCTGATATTTTAGTTGAAATTGAGGGGTATTTTTTAGTTGAGTTACTAAGTTTTTAACAAATTCTCGATCGCTCATCCAGCCAGGATATCTGAGGTTCAGCACTACATAATCAAATTCTGCGAGATTTGCAGGCGGCGCGTTAGCCTGAGTAAATTTTACTACAGGGCGGTGGGCTAAGTGCGGAGCAATTTGAGCAGTTGTTAAAACACTGCCTTTGGTTTCAACAAGAGAAATTGCCTCTTTGGTAGCGGGCAAAGTGTCGAGCCCATTTAAATAAATAGTCCAAAAATAGCCGTATTTCGCTAAAGCTAAGAAAGCAATCAACGACCAAATTACAATGACTCTAGGCAATGGATAATTAGGAAGTGGCAATCTATCAAATATTGTCTTTCCCTTTTGCTGATTGCTAGCTGCTAAACTGGAAATTACGGCAACCAACAAAAACGGCAATATCGGCACAGAATATTGATGAACTAAATCCCGCTGAGCGGGCCTATCGGAAAGAATATTCATCGCCAACATCGGCACAGCACTAATTAAAGATGACAGATGACGCGGGGACAGCCACCAAATTACTGGTAATAGCAATAAGGCTAAATATTCAAAAGTCTCTAGAGAAAACAAACGCTCTAAAACTAGATGTGGTTTTAGTATTAAATTAATAGCAATTTCAAAAACCGAGTTTCCCAAATATTGATACCGCGCGATTCCCGCGTGTTCTCTTCCCTGATTAAAATACGGTATAACTGCCTGAGTAGCTACCAGGAACCAACCCGCGCCTAGAAATAGAGCTATGAGTCCACAATTGCGTTTTTTGTCAAAACACAACAGCCACAAACCCATCGCAGCCACAGTTAAAGATAGCACGGCTTTGCAGCTCAAAACTAATACAATAGCAGCACAAAACCACAAGATTTTATTCAGCCTCGCGGCTAAGGTTGCTGCTAGCAGTGCTGGTAAAGCAATTACTTCTGGGTGGAAGTCGAAGAGATTGACATTAAATACTAATGGATACAGGAGGTAAATACAGGCGATCGCCCAAGATATGCTATTATTTAATCCGGCTTGACGTGCCAAACTCCAACTCGGCCAAGCACCTAAAGCTAGGGAAACAGCTTGCACTAAAAAAAGCCAGTGAACATCGGGATATATTTTGTAAAGTAAAGCTAGTGGATAGAAAATAAAAGAGGCGTGATCGCCCCAAATATTTATGGCCATTAAAGAGGAAAATGGCGTTTGATTTTGGGAGATTAAATAAATTGCTTGGTCAAAAATTGCTAAGTCGAATACAGTTGACTGAAACAAAGCGTGCCGCGCGCTGCTGGCGGTAAATAAGACTATCGTTGTCACGACAATCATTAAAAATACTGGATGAGATTTTAGGGATTTTAAAGTTAGCATTTTATTGGTTTAATCAGCGATTCGTTTAAATAGCATAACTTGGTTTTTTTGATAAGTTAATTGAAAATCTGGAGAGTTTTTAAGTTTATTTGCTAAGGTATCACCAATTTTTTCAGTATCAGGCCAGGGATGGCGCAGGTTTAATAATATGTATTGAAATTCTGCTAAATTTGTTTGGGGCGAAATTTGTGAAAGCAATTTTACTATTGGGCGGTGGGCAAAGTGAGGGGCAAGTCTATTATCTGTTAAAATACTGCTTTGGGCTTGGACTTGTGCGACTGCTTCGCGTGTAGCTTGCCAGGTATCTAGTCTATTTAGGTACCGATAAAAATCTTTATATTCGCCCAGGAATAGGAAAATTATTAACGACCAAATTATCATGATTCTAGGCAATTGAATTCCCCGCCCAAGTTGAGAAATTCGGAACTTTTTAAATTGTGGAAGATTGACCCAGGTGAAAAACTGTGGCTTATTTCCTTTATCCTCTTCCTGGTTGCCTTGTATTTCTTCCCTCTTTCTTGTTTCTTCCTTCGCGATTACTGCTAAAAATAAAAAGGGAATTACAGGCAATGAATACTGATAGGCTAAGCTGCGTTGAAATGGCAAGTCCGAGAGGATATTGATCAGCAGGGTAGGGAGGGCAGGAATTAGCGCTGTTAAATATTGTAGGCGTAGTTTCCCAGAAAATGGCACTAGCAGCAAAATCACAGGTAAGGTGAGGACAAATAAATATTTGAATGTATCGAATGAAAGGATTTTTCCTAATACTAACTGTGGTTTTAATATGAGATTGATGATAATTTCTAGTACGGATTTGCCTAAATAGCTGTAGCGCCCGACTCCAGCGACTTCGCTGCCGCTAAAGAAGGGGATTATTTTCTGGGAAGCTATCAAAAACCAAGCAGCACCTAGCAAAAGTGCGATCGCCCCGTACCGTTGCTTTTTTTCGTAAAAAAACAGCCAGAAACCCATAGCAACAACGGTTAGGGACAAAACCGCCTTGCAACTGAGAACTAACAGAATAGCGGTACAAAACCACACAATTTTATTTAAACGCGCCGCCAAAATTGCTGCCAAAAGTGCGGGTAAAGCGATTACTTCCGGGTGAAAATCAAATAAATTGATGTTAAATACCACCGGATAGAGCAAATAAATCAATGCGATCGCACGGGATTGTTCTTGATTTAAACCTGCCAAACGCGCTAAACTCCAGCTAGGCCAAGCGCCCAGGGATAATGCAAGTGCTTGTACCAACAGCAGCCAATGCACATCCGGGGTAATTTTGTACAGCCAAGCTAGCGGATAATAGATTACCGCTGCGCGATCGCCCAAAATATGAATCCCCATTAAA
The DNA here is from genome assembly GCF_036702475.1 of Microcoleus sp. D2_18a_B4. NCBI lineage: Bacteria > Bacillati > Cyanobacteriota > Cyanophyceae > Oscillatoriales > Microcoleaceae > Microcoleus > Microcoleus sp. D2_18a_B4. Next base: position 115,716 of record NZ_JAUBTL010000015.1, on the reverse strand, counting down.
GAAGAAAAAGGCGTTTGGTTTTGGCCGATCAAGTAAATTGCTTGGTCAAAAATTCCCAAATCGAAAGCAGTTGATTGGAATAAAGCGTGCCGTAAACTGCTACACAAAAAGAAAATTGCCGCAGCAGTAGCGATCGCCCAAACCAAACTCGACGGTAGCTGCGATCGACCTTCCTCTCTATTTTCGGCGATCGAGACACTGATGTCCTCACGGTCATCAGCAAAATTTTCCCTATTCTGCATGAAATCTGGCACTAACTGACCACTCAAAATATGATTCCATCGAATGTGCTTTCCACGCAATAGTTAACCACTAATTTTTATCCCCGCAATCGTAATATTAGAATAATCCACAAAACCTTAAAAAATTGTGAAAGCAATAACTCTTCTCGGCTCCACAGGCTCCATCGGCACTCAAACTCTGGATATTGTAGCTCAATACCCCGATCAATTTCGGATTGTCGGGTTAACCGCCGGACGAAATGTAACGTTGCTGGCCCAGCAAATTCGCCAGTTTAGACCGGAAATTGTCGCGGTTTGCGACGAAGATAAATTACTGGAATTGAAGGAGGCGATCGCAGACATCGACCCTCAACCTATTTTACTTGCTGGCGAGTCAGGCGTTGTCGAAGTTGCCCAATACGGCGACGCTCAAGCCGTCGTCACGGGCATAGTTGGCTGTGCCGGTTTGCTGCCAACAATTGCGGCTATCAAAGCAGGCAAAGATATTGCCTTAGCCAATAAAGAAACATTAATCGCAGGGGGCCCCGTTGTCAACCCCTTAATCGAAAAATACGGCGTTAAAATATTGCCGGCAGACTCGGAACATTCGGCAATTTTTCAGTGCCTGCAAGGTGTTATGGTTGGCGGGTTGCGGCGAATTATTCTCACCGCTTCGGGGGGTTCTTTTCGAGATTTGCCGATCGACAAATTAGCAGGAGTAACAGTAGCCGATGCTTTGAAACATCCGAATTGGTCGATGGGGCAGAAAATCACGATCGATTCTGCTACTTTGATGAATAAAGGATTAGAAGTCATCGAGGCTCATTACTTATTCGGAATGGATTATGACGACATTGATATTGTCATCCATCCTCAGAGCATAATTCACTCGTTAATTGAGTTGCAAGATACCTCGGTTTTAGCGCAATTGGGCTGGCCGGATATGCGCTTGCCGCTGCTTTATGCTTTGTCTTGGCCGGAGCGAATTCATACAGATTGGGAACGGCTGGATTTGGTAAAAGCTGGGGATTTGACTTTCCGAGAACCCGACCACGAAAAGTATCCTTGTATGCAGTTGGCTTATGCGGCGGGACGTGCGGGCGGTTCGATGCCTGCGGTGCTGAATGCGGCAAACGAACAGGCGGTAGCGCTATTTTTGCAGGAGAAGATTCAGTTTTTGGATATTCCCAAGCTGATTGAAAAGGCGTGCGACAAACATCAAGCCGATAACTGTGAAAGTCCTGGTTTAGACGATATTTTGGCGGCGGATAGGTGGGCGCGGCAGGAAGTTTTGGCAGATAGTATGGAATTGGGCGATCGAATTCTTTCGGTTCGCTAATTGTATCAGCAGACTTGCACTTACCCACAAGTCCTAGGAGTGAATTAATTCCCCGTCTCATAGAAGACAGTCGGTTGAAATTGAGATGTTGCACCATTCTCAATAAGCTTTTTATGAACAGGCTTTTCGGCCTGTTCCACAAAGAATTAATTTTCTTGTGGGGAGTAGGGGTTGGGCTTCTAGCCCGCCCAAAAAAGGCTCATTGAGAATGATGCAACATCTCAGTTGAAATTGAGATATTGTACCATTCTCGCTTAACAGGCTTTTCGGCCTGTTCCACAAGAACATTCACTCTTTGTGGAACAGGCCGAAAAGCCTGTTGCTGAAAATGGTGCAAGATCAGAGTTGAAACCGACTGCCAAACCTTAATAAATATCCAGTCCTCTTTCAGAGGACTTTAGCTATGAGACAGGGGTTTCAACCCCTGACGGACTATGCCAAAAAGTGCAAAATATCGGCAAAACCATATTAAAAATTGACCAGATGTTAGCCTTTTATAGACTAACTCCCAACTTTCGCAGCCAAATCAGCCGCACTCATCTTTTCGTACATTTCAAAAGGTTGGTGAATCCAAGGATTGTCAGCCAAATAATCTACATAATAATCCGGCTTTGCAACAGAGCAAGCCTTGTACCAGAGTACAGCAGTCCGAATTTCCTGAATATCCTCGCCGTAGCGACTCTTCAGCCAAGCGATACCTTGGTTCAAACTAATTCCCGAATCCGCCAAATCGTCAACCAGGAGAATGCGGCTGCCCAAATTATCGCCCACCATTGTCAAATCGCGGGCAAACTCGATCGCACCCCGGACATTGCCCTCGGCCCCACCATAGGACGAGGCCGCTAAAATCGCCAGAGGTTTGTCGAAAATCCGCGACAGAGTATCTCCAACCCGCAGCCCTCCCCTCGCCAGACAGACAATGCGATCGAATTTCCACTGAGATTCATCAATCTTTACAGCCAAATCCTCAATTTTTCGATGGTATTGAGACCAAGAAACGTAAAGGTCGCTCATGCCTAATATTATGGAAATATCAAAGCTATTATTAATTATTTTGGGGAAAATGACATGGATGCAGAGGAACTTCTCAGACGGTATGCAGCCGGAGAACGGGTTTTTCACAAAGTAGACCTGAGCGATGCCAATATCTCAAGGACAAATTTGCGCGATATTGACCTGAGTCACGCTAATTTAAAAGGTGCAAATTCGATCGGTCTCACCCTGTACAGAGCTAATCTGTATCAAGCAGATATCAGTCAAGCCAACCTCTCCCAAGCCAACCTCATGTCCGCTAATTTTGGCGAATGCGAGGCGGTGGGAGCGAACTTGAGCGGAGCCATCTTGCGGAGTGTCGTCTTCAGCGGGGCCGATTTAACGGGGGCGAGTCTCAGGGGTGCAGACATGAGAGATGCTAACCTTCAGGGGGCAATTTTGATTCAAGTTTATGCAGTTAACGCTAACTTGCAAGGTGCAAACTTGACAGAAGTCAAGCTTTGCGGAATCAACCTGAGCAAAGCAAATTTAACCGATGCGAACTTAACACAAGCTGACCTCAGCCGTGCTAACCTAACTCAAGCAAATCTGAGTTGGGCAAATTTGACGGAAGCAAATCTGGAAAAAGCTGATTTGAAGGGAGCCGATTTGAGCGGAGCTAACTTGAGCTGTGCAAATCTCCATCAAGCAGATTTGAGCGGAGTTTCCCTTAAGGGAGCAAATCTCCGGGGAGCAAACTTGCATCAAGCTTCTTTGCGCGGGACAAATTTGAATGAAGCGAATCTGAGAGAGGCCATGATGCCTGACGGCACAATCTCTGACTAAATAAGCTGACAAAATAGAAGTTAAAACAGCAGGGTGCTTGTGGCGCACCCTACATTTAGGCTAATGCCTGATTTTTTTAAGGGGATTTAATTCTGCCTTCAAGTGACAGTGCATTTAAAGAGTAGTGGCAAAAAATTTAGAACCGAGTTTAATCTACAACTTTCAGCCAGCCCCGGCGAACGGCGTGGAGCAAGCGGTTGATGGCTGTTTGATCTTCTTCGGTAAGAGAGTCATTTAACAGGGCTGTCTTGAGCTGTTGTCGGTGAGTGGGAGTCAGCAGACCGGAGTGATATACCTGAAAGACTAGCTCTGCAATAGTAAATTGAGGTAAAAGCGTTTGGGTGGTCATCATGTGTTTTTTTTGAACTCGCTCTTGACAGTATTGACTGATTTTTCCAATTTTTATGTGATTCAACTACGGGAGTAAATGTGATCCATTGGCTCTTGATGAGTGATTTGTGTCAGCCGGACTTGGGGAGCGGATGTTTCCAGGATAGCCCCGCAACTGGAAACACCAACCCCGTCCCGATTTCTCGCTTTTGGCAACCCCCACATCTCTACTTTTGGTTAAGAAACGGTGACAAATTTCTGAATATTTATCTATTAATAGATTACTAATGACTGCTAGCTAAATCGCTTGGCTTAATTCTACGTAAAACTTTTACGGTGTTTATAAACCCGCTTTTACCTACATTTACCTAGTTTCTTGGTGTGGTCTTGGTTCCGTGGATATACTTAATAACTCGCCCCAAAGCCGATACAAGTTTCCGACAGGATCGGCCATCTGCCCCAAATTTTAAGCTCTAGTTCATGCTCCCACATTCATCTGTGAAGTCAATCTAAAATCTAAAATCTAAAATCTAAAATCTAAAATCGCCTGACTGCTTCAAATCAAAAATCCCGGCTTCTTCAAGAAACCGGGGCGAGGTTTTCGATCGCAGTACAATTTTTTTTGGAGAGGGTTAATGGAGCGACCTACTCACTTCAATCTTATTGTTGGCAAAGCTTGACAGGAGAGAAAGTAGAAATACTCATCTCAACTTCTTGTGTGAGGGGACTAATCGGAAATCCTGACCCATCCGCGGCGGATGGCGTGCAGCAGGCGGTTGACTGCATCTCGGGCGTCTTCGCTGAGAGCGCTTTGGCAGAGTTCGCGCAATCCGTGGCTGTCAGTGCGAGTCAGATTGCCTGAATGAGTGACTTGATAGAACAGTTCAGCGATCGCGCGATCAGATTTTAAAGTCAGAGCTTGCATGAAATCTCGTTGAACTCGACTATTATAATATCGAGCATTTGAGAAAAGAGTAGGGTGATGGCAGTCGGGTAAGCTGTGTGATCGTTCTTGGCTCGATTTGTGACCGAAGTCGGCCAGTATACGTGAGTTAAATCACAGAAAACCCAAGACCTCGATCGCATAAGCTATAATTGGGGTGGTAGCCTCAAGGTTTGACAAAACCTCGAAAAGCCCTGAAGGCAAGGCGTTGAGTTCCCAAGACCGCCGCGCAGCGGGAGTAAGTCCGCTCAACATCGCAGGCTATGGACTCGGATAGCTGTGAAACTTTGGGTTTTAGACACTTGCAGCTTGCAGCTCAGGCCATAAAGTTGCGATCGGCGAGCCACACCCTGAGATACAATATTTATAAATACTCCTATCCCATCTATAGGCAGGCAGGTAAAAAAATGATAATGATGAGCTACTTTTCGATTGCCTTAATCGTTTTTCTTGTTTGGTTCAAAAGTTTTTGGAATGATACTGCCACATCTAAAACAGACGTGATATCTTGGATAGCCTTAATAATCGGTCCTCTGTTTTGGCCTGTTGTTCTGCCCCTATCCCTTTTGCAAATTACCAGCACAAAGTCTGTGGTACAAACAGCTCAAGGCGATCAATAATTATAATAAATTGTGGAAGTAACTGGCTTCAACATAGTTGGTGATCTCCTCATAAATTATTCGGCGTGCATCGCTCATGGCAGCGAGTAATTTATATTGTTTAATTGTAAAAAAAATGCAGCGAGAAGGTAGAAGCCAATAAAAATGCTGAATCCTAAAACAGTATTTTTTGACCGCTATCAAATTCTGCCTTCTGCTTTTTGACAATCAAGCATCCAGGATACAAGCCTCCGGATTCATCGGTGGAGAAAGAAAAAACCTGTATCCGATAAAGGAGCCCCCGAATTTATCTCGCGCAAGTCAATGCTTCCAATCTAAAATCTAAAATCTAAAATCTAAAATCTAAAATCGATTGACCCCGCCCAAAAACCAGGGCTGTTTCATTCTCTTGTAGGGGCAGCCCCCCGTGGCTGCCCCAATCTCTGAAACACGAGCAAATCGTCGATGGGGAGGGTAGGCACGGGGGCACTGATGGGGAGGGTAGGCACGGGGGCACTGATGGGGAGGGTAGGCACGGGGGCACTACCCCTACAAAATTCATGTTTTTGGTGAGAATGAAACCGCCCTGCGCCCAAAAACGGATACAAGTTTCCCACAGGAGTCGGCAGCAGCCCAAAATTTTAGGCTCTTGTTGAATATCTCAGATTCATCTGTGGAATAAATCTCAAATCTCCAATCGTTCAACTAAGCGAGATTGACTCAGCCCTCGCTGAACGTCTCACGCCGAAGTCTCCAATCGACTGATGCCTAATTTTCTTCTGTCAATTTTCTTCTGTCAAACCGTGATTTAATGGTGTGGCTCAGTTAAAATTGTTCAGGCAAAATTGTCGGACTCAAATTATCGGACAGCGACCACAACATTTTTTTACCCAAAAATTATTTACCACCTCAACCAAGCTCAAAATTCATATGTAATGTAACATGGCTTGTTGCTTGTAAAAATATAACTTCAGACATATTTTCGCCTGCCGGTGACAAACTTAAGAATTTTCATTACCTCCGGCCACTGCGTACCATTAATCGAAGGTGGGAAAATCCTGGCGAGGCGTGGAAAAACAGCTAGGATCTTTGCCATTTAACCTTTTCCAGCTCCCTTTATTCAAATCGTAGCAGCTCTAAACAGGAAATTGTAGAGTTCGATTGCGCCCCAAATGCCTAACTCTTACCGCAGTTAGATAGACAATTAAAGGCAGAGACTGCAATATGAAATAGGCAACAAAAACTGTTTCAAATCTCAAGTACGACTTATTTTGGGCGATCGGGTCTCAGGAGTGTATAACGGCATCCAGCTAATTTTTTAGAGGTGCGAGATGTTTGGGAACTTCTAAAAAAAAGCGCCGTCACGGTATCCAAATTCGTTATTTCATAAAAAGTAGGAGTCCAAATGAACGAAGTATCTGAGAAACCAATTTATAGAGTTCTTAATCTATTGTCGCTGCTAGCGCTGGCATACTATGCAGCTACTTCCATCAATTATATTTTCGAGAGTGACGCTCAAATCTACAGGTACGATAGCCAGAGCAATTCCAACGCGTCACCAGCCCAACTAGCAGCACACCGCTAGGAATAAATAGTAGAGATTTTCTCTCAATTAATGCCGAATTAAATTTCGGAAAATTTGCTAATCGTTAACGATCAGCTCGAAGTTAACAACAATTAGTAAAAAACTATGGGCTAAAAAGTAAATAGTTTCACTCAGAGGTATTAGCGCTCGAATGGGGAGCACATCAATGAAAGCAGCCAACCTAGAAATTGGAGTTGGGAGGCAGGAGGCAGGAGGAAATAGGAAGAAAGAAGGAGCCAGAAGAAGTGTTTTTACAAATATTGAGATGATCCCATCGGATGTACTACAAAAATTAACTGTTTAATGGGTTCTCAAAAGAGACCAGAGTGATGAAAGGATGGGTAAGCATTTTCATCAGTAAAAGCATTAATAGCTTTATTAATCCCTTCATCAAGAACATTTGAAGGTGGATATGCTTGAGAAGGGAAAATCGCTTTGATTTTTGCCCAAGACAACTCTATCGGAGATAAATCCGGCGAGTATCGAGGTAAAAATTTTACCTTTGCTCCGATAGATACCATCAAAAAATTGACGGCTTCAGCATTATAAATAGGTAAATTATCCATACCTACAATTGCGCCAACCCATAACTGGAGCAGGAGTCGCCAGCAGCCCAAAATTTTAGATGCTAGTTCCAGTTCCCAGATTCATCTGTGGACTAAATCTAAAATCTAAAATCTAAAATCTAAAATCTAAAATATAGTGACAGTACCGTCACAAATCTACCGGCCAACCGTTCATCCCAACTTCACCAAAAGAAGATCGCTGCATTGTCGGATTTGGCGGATGGATGCGGCTCATGGTTGAAATGACGGAGAGGGGTTGAAAAACTGGGTTTTTTAGCCAAAACCCTACATTGATCGTGAGGGATTTGGCGGGAAACATCAAGGTGATGAGGCTCAAAAGTCCGTCAGGGACTGTGTTGGGATGCACTTGTGATTGAATGCGGCCTCCAGCGTGCGAGGACTTGCTTTCAAAGCCAGCTAAAAAATTTTGATTTCTGGGGAACTATTGGCGAAAATCAAAAGTCAAGTCAACAACAGTGTACTTAAAAGAAGTCGCAGCTCAGTTCCAGCCCCATTGCGGGCGATCGAACTCTCCGGCGATGACAGTGCCCGCGGGCCCGGTGCAAGTTCTCAATCTTGAGAGCAGACTCCCATTAAAAATGGTCTCTGTGTATCTTCCGGCTATTGTTTTAATAATGACTAGCCACACCGACGGTCATTATGGTAAACTCGCAAACGTTTAAGTGGAATATTTTCGTGTTAGAAGAGGCAGTGGTGGAGTCGAGAGTCAAAAGCAGGAAACAACCGATATTTGCTGCTCAACGAATACAGGATTCAACTCGCGCTCCGAGGCTCGCTGCTGACAATTTAAATTACATGACAGCTTATAGCAGCCGGGTCAATTAGGGTCTCAACCGATGTCCGGTTTCATTTATTGAATCCCTTTGGAGGGAAAAGTGTATTGTAGAAAAATGATTGATCTTTTAGGAGGAGTGTAAATGACACAGGTAACAAATCCAACAACACAACCAGCAAGTTCACTGCCAGGTGGTGTGGCTGGCGGTGGCTTTACCGTTATCGGCACCCAAGGCGACAACAGGTTGAACAATGGCCTCGCCGGCAACGATATCATCCAGACTTTTGCGGGCGCTGATGTCATCGCTGCTAGCACTGGCAACGACCTCGTTTTTTCCGGTGGCGGGAATGACAGTGTAGGCGGCGGCGACGGGAACGATAGCATCGTTTCTGGTTCGGGCAACGATGTGGTCGCTGGCGTTAGTGGCGATGACTTCATCTTTGCTGGTAAAGGGGATGACCTCGTAGACGGCGGTGATGGAAATGACACTATCTCTGGTGACAGAGGTAACGACACCGTACTCGGCGGAGGTGGCAGCGACTACGTACTCGGCGGCCAAGGCAGGGATGTTGTTGGTGGCGGCGATGGTAACGACACTCTCTACGGCGGTAAAGACAACGATACTGTCGATGGTGGCGCTGGGAATGACTTTATCTCTGGTGACAGAGGAGATGATGTGCTTACGGGCGGTTCTGGCAGCGATACGTTCTTCTTCGCGAGTGCTGGTGGCGAATTCGGCCGAGACACGATCACTGACTTTACTCCAGGCGAAGATAAGATCCGCTTGAAGCAGGGCGGTGTGTTCGCTGGTTTGGGCAGCACGTTCGAGGCAAGCGAGTTTGTCGTCGTTTCTGGTTTCAACGAAGCTACTCCAGGAGCAGCCACGACGAACAAGTTGGTCTACGACCCAACAAGCGGTAAGTTGTTCTTCAACGGCAGCAACGGAGTGCTAACTGTTGCTCAGTTGCAGCCTAACCTGACAATTACCTCGAACAGCTTCGAGTTGTTCTAAAACAATTGGCTGTTGTGGGGCGGCATCGGATAAGATTCGGGGCTGTTCTCACAAAGCCGGTAGTTTTAAAGGATTTCAACCTCACTCTGCCACAAGCGGGGTGAGGTTGAAATATTCAATGCAGGAACTACAGCAGGGGTAGTTAAAAAAAATCATCGACAGTTATTGATAAAATTAATCGATCGCCCGATGGGGAAAAATATAAATCAATACGCTTGGGTTAAGGTCGATCCCCCCGGCGCCAAGGGCGGGCACGGGGGCACCGCCCCTACAAGGGGGAGGCACGGGGGCATCGCCCCGGCGCCAAGGGCGGGCACGGGGGCACCGCCCCTACAAGGGTGGGACAAGAACTTACTCTTGCGTCGCCCAACAACCAGGGATGCTGCAAGGGATATCGCCCGGAATAAATATTTTTAACGCAAGCGTATTGAAATATAAATACAAAGTTTTTAAATTAGAATTTCTAGGTTTTACTGAAGCGGTAAAGAAACCGCAACTGCTGGCTAGCAATGAGCACTGAAGAATATATCCGGCAAGCCCAAATTTATTTGAACCGGGGGAAGTTAACTGAGGCGATCGAGTTTTGCAAACAGGCGATCGAACTTCAACCGTTTTCGCCCTCGGCTTACACGACTTTAGGCGAAATTCTCGAAGCTCAAGGCGATCCGACGGCGGCAAGAGACGCTTTTGTGCAAGCTTTGGAGATTTCGCCGCAGTTTTTTCTGGCTCATGCTTATTTGGGTCAACTTTACAGCGACTATGCGTGGCTGGATGAGGCGGTTTTTCACTACCGACAAGCTCTGGATTTGAAACCAGATTGGGCAGAAGTTAATTATAACTTGGGAAATGTTTTTCACAAGCAGGGTAATTTGTTGGGGGCGATCGACTGTTACCGAAAGGCGATCGCCCAAAAACCGGATTATCTCGATGCTTTATACAATCTGGCTGTGGTTTTAGATGAAAATAGTCAGTTCGAGGAGGCAATGGATACCTACCGACAGGTGATTGCCCTGGCGCCGGATTACGTGAAAGCTTATAGCAATCTGGGTGTGATTTTGCTAAAGGACGATCGCGCGGCTGAGGCGATCGAAGTTTACCAGCGGGCGATCGAGATTAAGCCGGATTGGGCGACGCTGTACAATAATTTGGGTCAAGCCTTGCTGGACAAAAGTCCCGATCGGGCGATCGCATCTTACCTCACAGCTATTGAGTTGGAGCCGGACATGGTTTTGGCTCACTACAATCTGGGGAAAGCGTGGCAATTACAGGGGGAACATTCGGCGGCGCTTGCTTGTTTCGATCGCGCGATCGAGATTAATTCCGACTATATTTCAGGCTATACAGACGCCGGGTTTTCTTTGATGGTTTTGGGCAAAATTGCTGAAGCCATGCCTTATTTTCAGCGGGCGATAGCTCTGAAGCCTGATTTTGTTGAAGCTTACTGCCGCTTAGGAGACAGGCGCAGAGTGGCGGCGGTAGATGATGATGAATTGTCAAGGGCGATCGCTGCGTGCGATCGATTTCTCACAGCATTGATGGGAAGTTCGGCAACGGATTTTGTAGCGGATGTAACGGATGTAACGGATGTCACGGATGTCACGGATTTAACTGATTTAAAAGTAAATAAAAAAGATGGTGTGGCTAGATATTTGTCAAGTGCAGCTTGCGAATTACCTGTTGCTGAAATTTGCGATTATTTAGCAGAAATATACCTGCATTTGGGAAATGCTTTAACAGAGTACGGCGGGCACGAATCTGCCGCCGCTTATTATCAAAAAGCTTTGCAAATTCAACCACAGAATGCAGAGATTTACTGGCGGGTGGGAAATTCCTTAGCCCAGCAAAAGCGGTTCATTGCAGCAATTGCAGTTTACCGCATGGCTTTGACGATTCAACCTGCTTTACCGCAGGTTTATTTTGAGTTGGCAAAACTGCTGGAAAAACAGGGGCGCTGGGAACGGGCGCTCGATTATTATCAAAAAGTTTTAGAGTTGCAATTGCACGGGTATGGGGAGCAGAAAAAGTGGAAAAAACAGAGCTTTATCTGGCCTGATAGCACTTCTATAAAACCTCCTCACGCTATTTATTTATCGAGCTGGGATTGGCTGGTTAATGCTAAGTTGGATTCAGAGAATTATGTGGAAATATTTTGGAAGCCTGCACCAGAAGCAAGTGCAGAAAATATTCCGAATTCCCAATTTGCGAGATCCAATTCCAAATTGGCAAATTCCGATTGTACCGGGTTAACTTGCGGGCTGTGTTTGCAGCGACTTTCTAAGTGGTTCGATCCGGTGCATTTGGGTTGGGGAGTTTGCCGTTTGTCCAACTCGCAACCGCTACCTGTACAGTCGCCCAAAACTTTTGTGGCGGCAATTCCCAACGGGCGAGTTTGGATTGTGCCGCAGGAAAATTATTGGATGGTTTGCAAGGCGATCGCTGTAATTACTCCTGACAATTATTTGTTGGCTGATGTGTCGAGAGATTATCCGGGGTTTTTGCCGGGATGCGAAAAGCATGATGTTAGAAAACACAGCGTTTTTCAGTTAGAATCCTTTCCAGCTTTAAAGCAAATTGACGGCAGCGTGGCGGTGCTTTCTGGTTTGTCGGGAAATGTCTATTTTCACTGGATGGTTGATGTTTTGCCGAGGATAGAATTGCTGCGGCTCAGCGGTAGGGATTTGGCGGAGATTGATTGGTTTTTGGTCAATAGTTGTCAGCACCAATTTCAGCGGGAAAGTCTGAGAATTCTGGGCATTCCCGAAGAGAAAGTCTTGGAGAGTGATCGCTTGCCTCACATTCAAGCAACAGAATTAATTGTACCGTCTTTTGCGGGATATTTGGGCTGGCCTTCTGGGTGGGCGATGGATTTTTTGAGGCGGGAGTTTCTCAAGGGAATTCTACCTAGTTCGAGCTATCCCAAACGCATTTACATCAGCCGCAGCAAAGCAAGATACCGACGAGTTTTGAACGAGGAAGATGTGGTTGAGGTTTTGGAGAAATTTGGCTTTGTTTGTATTTTGCCGGAGTCGATGTCTTTGGCAGAGCAAATTGCTCATTTTTACCACGCTGAGGTAATAGTTGCTGCCCACGGCAGCGGCTTGACAAATACGATTTTTTGTGGCAAGGGAACTAAAGTAATTGAGTTGGTGTCGCCTCACTATATCAGCCATTATTACTGGGGAATCAGTCAATATTTGCAGTTGGAACATTACTTTTTAGCGGGCGAGGCTTTTGAATGCTATCCTATTAGACAGTTGATGTATCAGAATTCGCTGACTGAGGATATTTTAGTGAACTTGAGTTCGCTGAAAAGGATGGTTGAGGTGGTGGGTTTGAGTTAGTTGGTGTCTGGAGCAAGTTTAATTATGCCCTCGATTGAGAAGATGGAAAAGGCAGCGGTTGATTTGAGTCGGCAAGCAGAAGTTTATTTAGCCGAAGGAAAGTTGAATGAGGCAGTTGCTGCTTGCGAGTCAGCGTTGAAAATTGAACCGAATTTGGCAGCAGCGTGTCAGACGCTGGGAAAGGTGATGCAGGTTCGAGGTGAAATCGAGCAAGCTAAGCAGTGGTATGAAAGGGCGATCGATCGCAATCCAAATTTGCCGGAAGTTTATGCTAATCTCGGCATTTTGTATTCTCAAGAAAAACAGTGGGAAAAGGCGATCGCCACTTGTGAAAAAGCGATTTCTTTAGTACCGAATTTTGCTGCTGTTTACCGCCAGTTGGCGAGAATTTGGACGCAGTTAGAGAAGCGAGAAGAGGCGGCAGACTGTTGGTATCAAGCTTTTAATATTGAGCCGAATTGGGCAACGGCTGAGGAGTACGTGACTCTGGGAAATAGTTTGGTGGAATTGGGAAAGTGCGATCGCGCTATGGAGTGTTATTCGCGCGCAATTAAGTTAAACCCGCAACTGGCAACAGCTTATCACAATTTGGGGGAAATGCTGGTTGGCCAGAAGCGGTGGGATGAGGCGATCGCCAATTACCGACAAGCCATTGCCATCAATCCAAATTCGTTTGAATCTTACCACAGTTTGGGTAAAACTTGGGCGGAGCGAGGAGAATTAGATCGGGCGATCGCCTGTTACCGCAAAAGCATCGAACTCAATCCAAATTATGCTCGTGCTTACGTGGGTTTGGGTAATGTTTTGGTGCAGAAGCGCGAGTTGGATGAAGCCATTAAATGTTACCGTCAGGCTCTTGAAATTAATGATAATTCCTACTGGGCTTACAATTGTTTAGGGGAAGCTTTTGCTCAAAAACAAGTGTGGCCAGAAGCTATTATTTGCTACCGCAAAGCTATTGCAATAAATTCCACTATTCCTTGGTTTTATGTCAATTTGGGAATTGCATTAACCAGTGAACAATCATGGGATGAAGCTGTTAGCGCTTACCTGCACGCGGTTCAGATTGAGCCGAATTTGACGGGAATCAATCAGAAGTTGGGATATGTGTTGCGGAAGCGCAGCGCCTCGGGTTTAGACAGCACAATCGCAACTTACTGTCAAGGTATCGAGGTACTTGCCAGCGGGAAAATTTACCACAACTTGCTGGGAATTGAGTTAGAAGGAGCAGAGTTTTATATAAATTTAGGCAATATTTTAGCGAAACAAAAGCTGTTGGAAGGTGCGATCGTATTTTATAGCATGGCACTGAAAATTGAACCCAATGCTGCGGAAGTTGTTGCAAAACTGGATGAGGTTCGGGCGAAACAACAGGAGTTATACGCACAAATTGCCACTTACCGTCGCCAAATAGAAATCGAGCCGAGCAATTCTCAGTCTTACAACGATTTAGGAAATATTTTACCCCAATTAGGGGAATTGGAAGAAGCAATCATTTGCCACCAAAAAGCGGCA
>NZ_JAUBTL010000015.1:0-101551 GCF_036702475.1 Microcoleus sp. D2_18a_B4 | reverse complement strand
TTTGACGAAGCTCGGGCAGCTTACCAACGGGCGATCGCACTCAACCCTAATTTTAGTTGGTCTTACCACTTTTTGGGGGAAACTTGGCAGGCGATTGAGGAATACTGCGAAGCCGCTGCTGCTTACCGCAAAGCTATTGAGTTAAATCCCGATTTTTGTTGGACTTACAACAATTTAGGCGATGTGCTGATGGAGCTTTCTGAGTGGGAGGAAGCTGCTGTTGCTTACCGCAAGTTAGTTGAGCTAAATCCAGATTTTTGTTGGACTTATGAGAGATTAGGTAAGGCTTTGGTTGCACTGGAAAATTGGGGAGAAGCGACGGCGGCTTACCGCAAAGCTATTGAATTAAATCCCGATGATTGTTGGCTGTACAATTGTTTGGGGGAAGTTCTGGAATCACAAGAAAATTGGTCTGAAGCAGCAGTTGCTTTTGGTCGTGCTATCGAGCTAGAATCTGAGCAGAGTTGGCTGTACAAAAAGTTGGGTGATGCACTGCGGAATCAAGGGGATTTAGAAAGGGCGATCGCAATTTACGAAAAAGGCATCAATCTCGATCCAAAATCCTGTTGGTGTTACAAAGGATTGGGTTTGACTTTAATTGCCAAACAGCAGTGGGAACCTGCAATCACTACTTTAGTTCAAGCACTGCAAATTAAACCAGATTTGTTGGAAGCTTACGATAATATAGGTTATGCTCTGGAACAACAAGGAGAAGTCGATGAGAGCGAGTGGGCAAAATGCAGCCATCAAATCTTACCGTTAAGTGTTCTCAAAAAATACTGTCAGTTTACAGAGGATATGATAGTCGCCGCCGAGTCAAATCCGAACATCTCTTGCATTGACCTCTATCCTGCAAGCCAAATCAATTTATCCGCCTCCAAAACTACCGACAATAACAATAACTTATTTTCCCCAAATAAATTTTACATCAAAAAAGCTTTCGTTGCCATACTGCCAAACGGACGAGCTTGGGCCGATGTCATTAATACTGCGGCAATTACTTCAGATAATAAACTTGTTCTCGATGTTTCAATGGGTTCTCCTGAATTAATAGTAACTTCAGACAAATTACCTCCTGTGGAGCATATAGATGGAAGTGTTGCTTTTTTGTCCGCTCCCTGGGGAGGAGCTTATTTTCATTGGATGTTTGATGTAATTACCCGGTTTGAGCATATACAACGGAGCGGGTTAATAGATAGTGTAGATAAGTTTGTTGTCAATGCCGGCGATTATACTTATCAAAAAGAAACTTTAAATACTTTAGGAATTCCTCAATATAAAATTTTAGAAAGTGGCTGTTCCTTTCACATAACTGCCGATAATTTAATAGTTCCGTCAATTTGTAAAGATGGATCGGGCACCTCAAAATGGAAGTGTGAATATCTAAAACAGTCATTTTTGAACCCTAAAATACCACTAAAAACCGACTGTTCAGAGCGAATTTATATCACCCGTCAACAAGCATCCTATCGGCGAATCGTCAACGAAGAAGAAGTAGTTAATTATTTACAAAAATTTGGGTTTCGCAGTGTCAAGCTGGAAACGATGTCGGTAGCGGAACAAGCAGCCTGTCTGGCTGCTGCTAAAGTAGTTGTAGCACCCCACGGAGCTGGATTGACTAATCTAGTTTTCTGCACTCCGGGAACTAAAGTAATCGAAATTTTTTCTCCTATGTATGTGCCAAGTTGTTATTGGACTATTAGCAATTTGTGCGGTTTGGAACATTACTCTTTAATTGGCGATTTGGTTGATGATAGAACTCCGATAAAACCTTTACATAAAGATATGCGGGTGGATTTGAACTCGCTGGAAAAATTAATGAATCTTGCAGGAGTTTTGCATGGATAATGACTACCACAATCTGGGGAATTCTCTGCAAGAAAGCGGTCGGTTTGATGAGGCTGTTGCTGCTTACAAAAAAGCTATTGAATTAAATCCTAATTTTTCTTGGTCTTATCACAGTTTGGGCGATGTTTTGCTGAAAGTTGAAAAATGGGAGGAAGCTGTCGCTGCTTACAAAAACGCTGTTGAGTTAAATCCAGATTTTTCGTGGTCTTATCACAATTTGGGCGATGCTTTGCTGAAACTTCGGCAATGGGAAGAGGCTGCTGCTGCTTACCGCTGCGAGATTGCACTCAAATCGGATTTTGCTTGGTCTTTTTGCAATTTAGGCGACGCTTTAACTAAACTCAAACAGTGGGATGAAGCTATCGCTACGTATTTAAAAGCTATTGAAATTGACGGAGATTTGCCGGGAATTTACGAGAAGTTGGGATACGCTCTCGGACAAACAGAGTCGGATTTAAACTTAGTGTTAGAAGAATTTCAATTGCAAATTACACCGGAAAATTGGGAGTTTTATTTGCAGTTAGGAGAGAATTTAGCAAAGTACGATCGCCCAAAAAGCGCAATTATTATTTACCAATCTCTCTTGACAGCTATGCCTAATTATGGTAATGTTTCAGCGAAATTAGAGGAGTTGTTGCAGCAGCAAGAAAAGTGCGACCGCGCATTAGCCTCTTCTCGCGCAACTGTCGCCCAAAAACCGGATGATTGCTGGTCTTATTACAATTTAGGTGCTGTTCTGAGCCACCAAAAATATTGGGAGGAAGCGGCGGCGGTCTTTTTCCAAGCAATAGAAATAAATCCCGATCTTCCTTGGTGGTTTTATTACAATTTGTGGGAAGTTTTTGTTAGGCAAAACAAGCTAGATGAAGTTGAGAACTTGTGCCGCGAAGTTGTTGCAGCTAAACCGGAGGCTTTTTGGCCTTATCTGAATTTGGGGGAAGCTTTGACGAGGCAAGGTAAAATTGCTGAGGCGATTGATTTTTATCGAACTGTCAGTTACAAACAAAGTTTGGCATCTCTTATCAGTAAGAGAACAGGCAAGATGCCTGTTCCACAAGAAGATACAGGCAAGATGCCTGTTCCACAAGAAGATACAGGCAAGATGCCTGTTCCACAAGAAGATACAGGCAAGATGCCTGTTCCACAAAATTGGAACTTAAAACCAGTCAAAGTTCCTAACTTTATAATTATTGGTTGTCAGCGGTGCGGGACGACTTCTCTGTATACTTATTTAGCTCAACACCCGCAAATTTTGACTCCGATTAAAAAGGAGATGGATTTTTTCTCGTGGCACTTTGACAGAGGGATTGATTGGTATTTGGCTCATTTTCCACCAATGCCTTCGGGAGAGCAATTTTTGACGGGCGAAGCAAGTCCGAGCTATTTTGACTATCGGGAAGCACCGGAACGACTCTACAGCCTGTTTCCAGAGGCTAAACTGATTGTACTTTTGCGAAATCCGGTCGATCGGGCGATTTCTCAATTTTACCGCTTGACTGGCTTAAATTGGGAAGCGCGATCGCTCGATCGAGTAATTAGCGATGAAGTTGAACGGTTGAATCAAAATCCAGAATACATCATCGGCGAGGAACCGGGGAATTATTTAGCTCGCGGTAGGTACATAGAATTTATTAAAAACTGGCGGACTTTCTTTCCCCAAGAACAGTTGTTAATTTTGAAAAGCGAAGATTTTTATGCAGGTGCGGCCACAACTGTCAAGCAAGTTTTAGAATTCTTAGATTTGCCGGAATATCAATTGTCTCAATACCAAAATGCTAATCCTGGTTCTTACCAGCCGGTAAATGAATCGGTTCGCGACAGGTTGAGCGATTATTTCCGACCTTACAATCAGGAATTAGAGGAATATTTGGCGAGGCAGTTTGATTGGGAATAAAGTTGAGCTAAGATTAGAACAACTTGTAAGGAGGTAATACCGATGCTGACGATCGAGCTAGATACATTACTTAAAGAACAAGCACTCCAACGCCAAGATCCTGAAGATCGCTACCTTACCGATAGCGCCAACTGGGAACAATACGAGACACTGCTGAATCGGATTGGAGATGCGGCAGGATATCGAGTTACTTATTTAGATGGAGTTTTGGAAATTATGTCGCCTTCTCGCCGCCATGAAAGTAGAAAAACTCGCATTGGAGATCTGCTGCTTATTTATTTTGTAGAAGCTGACATCGAATATTTCCCTTTTGGGTCTACAACTCTGCGACAAGAGGAAAAACGTGGCGGTACGGAACCGGATGAAGCTTATTGTATTGGCACAGATAAAGAATTTCCCGATTTGGTAATTGAAGTGATTGTTACCAGTGGCAGCATCAATAAACTAGAACTGTATAGAAGGTTGAATGTGCGAGAGGTTTGGTTCTGGCGAAATGACCGATTTTCTATCTACCATTTGCGAGAAGAAATTCCGGTTGAATTCGTGTCCAACTGCGGTTATGAATTAATCACACAAAGCGAATTGCTGCCAGGAATTGATATCGATCTATTGACAGAATGTGTAAAAAATCCTCACCCGTTAGCAGCAGCAAAGGATTGGAGACAGAATTGCCGACATACTTAGGAATGATAATTAAATAACTTCCACAAGGAAAGTGGGATGGGCGTCCCGCCCGGCCAAAAAGGACGGGCGGGACGCCCATCCCACAATAACAATTAAAATTGTAAGTTATTTAATTCGCGATCCTTAAACAGCAAGTTGTGCACAAACCTGACGGTCAACGGAGTACCGTTAGACCGCAGGCTTCTTGTTTCCTTTTTTACAAAGGCTTTTTATAGTGAGGTAGTTCCACCCCCACTTACTAATATATTACCAGAGTATTTCCCGATTATCAAGGGACATAAAAGAATAATTGTCGGCTTCCGTCCGCGACATCCGACGCTTCTTTCCATCACGCGGGCGTAATTCATTCGGGGTACTTCGCGCAGCGCTCAGATATGTCCCCTCTGAATATACCGAGGGACTTCCCGGCTGGCAGTTAAATCTGCTAGCTGTCGCAAAAACAAGGAACTGAGCTCGCGCGCGCCCAAGTCCGAGAAAAAAACCCGCCTACCCTTGACAAGTCATACTCGTTATGAGTACGCTATAAAAAGCAAAGGAATTGAACCCAAGTACCCAAAAATTTAAAATCATGCTGACGAACCACGAAGGTCAAAGAGTACCCAAAGTCACCTTTCGCACTCGCAAAGACAACGAGTGGGTCGATGTCACCACGGATGATATATTTGCAGGCAAAACCGTAGCAGTGTTCTCGCTGCCTGGGGCTTTTACTCCCACTTGTTCGTCAACGCACCTCCCCGGTTACAACGAATTGGCCAAAGTTTTCAAAGAAAACGGCGTAGATGAAATTGTTTGTATTTCCGTCAACGACGCCTTTGTGATGAACGAGTGGGCAAAAGACCAAGAATCAGACAATGTGACGTTAATTCCCGACGGTAACGGCGAATTTACTGAAGGCATGGGAATGCTGGTAGACAAAACAGATTTAGGCTTTGGCAAGCGGTCTTGGCGTTATTCGATGCTGGTAAAAGATGGCTTGGTTGAAAAAATGTTTATTGAGCCTGATGAACCGGGCGACCCTTTCAAAGTGTCCGATGCCGAGACGATGCTCAACTACATCAACTCCGCAGCAGCCAAGCCGAAGGTAGTTTCGCTGTTTACAAAAATGGGCTGTCCCTTCTGCGCTAAGGCTAAGGCACTGCTGAGTAAACATGGCTTGGATTATGAAGAAATCGTCTTGGGCCGGGAGATCACAACTCGATCGCTCCGGGCTATGACTGGGGCTACAACTGTGCCGCAAGTATTTATCGACGGCAAGTTGATCGGTGGTTCCGAAGCCCTAGAGTCTTATTTGGGTGTTGCTTAGTTAAACCAAAATACTTAGCTTGCAGGTGCCCGCGTGCACACCTTCGTTGTAGGGTGCGTACTGTGCGCCTTTGCCGTATTTGGCGGTATTTAGCCCGATCGAGCTTTCGGGTCATTAGTTCGATCGGTCTATTTATCCATTCTCGTGCCACAATTACTGGGGAAGTAATATTAAAAACGCAAGAAAGGGGAGTGAACGATCGTGGATTTGAGTTTAGTCGCGTCAAATATCTTAAATCCGCCCATATTAGCTTTTTTCATGGGAATGCTGGCAATTTTTCTCAAATCTGATTTAGAAATTCCAGCCCCCATCCCCAAACTGTTTTCGCTGTACCTGTTGTTTGCGATCGGATTTAAAGGCGGCGTCGAACTGTCCAAAAGCGGAATTGACCAGCAAGTTGCCCTGACAATTGTGGCAGCGATGCTGATGTCAATGCTCGTACCCGTTTATACTTTTTTCATATTGAGGATCAAACTCGACTCCTACAATGCCGCAGCGATCGCAGCCACCTACGGTTCCATCAGCGCCGTCACATTTATCACCGCAACCTCCTTCCTCACAGCACAGGGGATCGACTTTGACGGTTACATGGTAGCCGCGCTAGCATTAATGGAATCCCCTGCAATTATAGTCGGGCTAATCCTGGTGAGTGTATTCGGCGGCGAAGAAGGAAAACGCGAAATAGTTTGGCCAGAAGTGTTGCAAGAAGCATTCCTAAACAGTTCAGTTTTTCTACTCATTGGCAGCCTAATTATGGGTATACTGACAGGAGAACATGGTTGGGAAGTTATGAGTCCGTTTACTCAAGACTTGTTTTACGGAGTCCTGACTTTTTTCTTGCTAGACATGGGGCTGGTTGCAGCCAGCAGAATTAAAGATTTGCAAGAAGCAGGAATTTTTCTGATCGGCTTTGCAATCCTAATTCCCATAGTCAACGCCGTAATTGCTTTGGTAATAGCGAAATTAATCGGAATGCCACAGGGAGACACTTTGCTGTTTGCCGTATTGTGCGCGAGTGCTTCTTATATAGCAGTACCAGCAGCCATGCGCCTAACTGTTCCTGAAGCGAATCCAAGTCTTTACATTTCAACTGCCTTAGCAGTGACATTTCCATTTAATATCATTGTAGGGATTCCCCTGTATCTATACGGAATCAATATGTTTTGGAGGTGAGATGATGGAGTCAGTCAAAAGAGTAGAAATCATAGCCCACTCAGTGGAGCTCGGCAAGATTTTAGACGGTTTAGACAAAGCTGGCGTACCCGGTTATTCGGTGATTCGTGATGTGGCTGGAAAAAGCACTAGGGATCACGTTTCCCGTGATTCATCAATGACGGCGCTGGATAACATTTATGTGCTTGCTTTTTGTTCACCAGCTCAAGTTTCAGCAGTTGCAGAAAACATTAGACCCGTGCTCAATAAATTTGGTGGGTCGTGTTTTATTTCAGATGCGGTGGAATTGCTAATTACTAGGTGCGTCGGGTAGTCATTAGTTATTAGTTATTAGTCATTAGTCATTAGTCATTAGTCATTAGTGATTAGTGATTATACCGCTTCGGAAAATTTGAGCTACACATATAGCAATCCTCGCATCATTTGTGAATTTCTTACTCCCTCCCCGCGAGTTCGGGGAGGGTTGGGGTGGGGTAAAAAATTTACGACTCCTGCAAGGATTGCTATAGATTGTACGCCATAGGTGTATGGACACGGCAGTGCTGTGTCCTTGCGCGTATCTGCGACTTTAATCCTAGGCTTTGGTTGCGACAATCGTCACTGGTGAGAATGCTAATCCGTTTCTCCTTTTGGATAAGTTTTTTATTATTACTTTAGGCTGATTTAAAAAATGCAATTTTGAAAATATTTTCTGTCTATTATAGCACTTTTACAAGTTGACAAAAATCAGCCATTAGCCATTAGTCAGCGGTCTTTTCAGGATTAATTGCCCTTCCCAGCCGGGGCCGAATTCAGAATTCTTAAGAGATAGAAAAGAATCAGTTGCAAAAATCCGTAAGCGTGGTAAATTCTAAGCCACAACAGGCGATCCTTTTCGTTGGCGTAGCCCCCGTAGGGGCGGGCTTCGCTAACGCCCGATCGACTAACGAGATTTTCAATAGGAGTTTAAACATGGCTGCATTAAAAGTTGGCATCAACGGATTTGGTCGCATCGGACGGCTAGTCATGCGCGCCGGCATCAAAAACCCCAACATCCAATTTGTCGGCATTAACGACTTAGTTTCGCCAGAAAACCTGGCTTATCTTTTCAAATACGACTCCACCCACGGCATTTACGACGGCGAAGTTGAAAGCAAACCAGACGGGATTGTCGTTGACGGACTATTTATCCCCTGCACATCGATTAGAAATCCTGCCGAATTGCCCTGGGGTAAATCCGGCGCAGATTATGTTGTAGAATCTACCGGATTGTTTACAGATTTTGAAGGCGCCTCAAAACACTTGACGGCAGGAGCAAAACGAGTAATACTTTCAGCACCGACAAAAGACCCGGAAAAAGTGGCAACTTTTCTAGTAGGCGTCAACCACCACAAATTTGACCCGACAAAAGATACGGTTGTTTCTAATGCTAGCTGTACGACGAATTGTTTAGCACCAATTGCCAAAGTAATCAACGATAACTTCGGATTGGAAGAAGGTTTAATGACGACAGTTCACGCAATGACAGCTACTCAACCAACTGTAGACGGCCCCAGCCAAAAAGATTGGCGGGGAGGACGCGGTGCGGCGCAAAATATTATTCCATCTTCGACCGGTGCAGCGAAAGCTGTTACTTTGGTGTTGCCAGAATTGAAAGGAAAATTGACGGGAATGGCTTTGCGGGTGCCAACTCCCGACGTGTCTGTAGTTGACCTTACTTTCAAAACGGCGAAGGAAACTAGCTATAAAGAAATTTGCGAGGCAATGAAAAAAGCTTCGGAGGGCGAACTCAAAGGCATTCTTGGATATACTGAGGATGCAGTGGTTTCGACAGATTTTCAGGGCGACGCGCGATCGAGCATTTTCGATGCAGGTGCGGGAATTGAACTGAATTCTAAGTTTTTCAAAGTTGTTTCCTGGTACGACAACGAGTGGGGTTATTCTAGCCGCGTGATTGACTTAATGCTGTCGATGGCCGAGAAAGACGGAATTTTGAATAATTAATTTTTTTGGGGGTGGCATTTTGGGCGGGCTCGCGTGCCCAACCCCTACTCCCCACAAACAAATTCCTATGATTTTTTGTGGAACGGGCCGGAGAGCCCGTTCCTGAGATTAGTACCTAATGTGAGTTAAACTTTTTTTGTTTCCGATTCGATCGCGCTTATGTCTGAATTACCACCGCTGAATAACGAAACTATTTGGGCTATCCTCAACGAAGAAATCGACGATGCTGCCGTCAACCGATTAGTTTGGCTGTATCTGGGCTACCGCTGGGATGCCGAGACTGGCAAGTGGAACAGTGCAGGTGTTGCAGCCGAGTGGCGGCAAGAGTACCCGGAACCGCCGGATTTTATCGATTCTAGGCCGGCGACGGTGAAATTGACTCGATCGACCCCCCCAGAAAACAAGCAGTTGCTGAAGGAAAAATTGGGCTTTAAAGGCTATAAAATTGGGGAATTCGGGCCGAGACAGACTCGCAGGGCGACGATGGCTAATTGGTTGATGGGTTTTATCGAATCTGGGGCGTAAAAGGAATTTTGGATGGCTGCGCGGTTGTGGCCACCGTTAAAGTACAGAGATAGGAGATTTTTTGGCAGGAAAACCCCTAAATCCCTATAAAGGATTGAAACTTTGATTAAACTCTTCCTCTCTTTCTCTGTGTCCTCTGCGTCCTCTGCGGTTAATTAACAAAAATTAAGCCTGTTGAAAGTCAAAACACACTAAAACCAGCCAATTCCAACATCCTCACCCCGAACCCTGACACCGGACTGCGGCAGACTTTATGTGTATAGTTTGAGGTCAAAAGGTTTCAACCGCCGCCTTCATAAAGGGACTAATAAACCCGGATTTGGTATTAATTATTTGCCGGGGATTGTGCTAATAGATTTGATCTAAGCGAAGGGTTTTCAACTCGAATTCAATTAACTAGAAAGCCAACGCTTCAGCCTTGATTTGCTGGTTCTGGCTGCACCTGCTAATTGCCTCAACCCAGGTACACGGTCCCACCAATTAGGAGTGATGTCACTAGGGGAACTCCTTTGCCACCCCAGGTTTGGAGAAGCAATCAAGGTGACAACATCGGGATTTTGAGATCGGAAAGTAGAATAAGCTCCGTCGAGGTGCATCGGGCCCCCGTCGGGATGTCCCGGAGGTCGCTGTTGCACTTCTTCCAGAAACCGCAGGAGGCGATCAAAAATCCTGCCATTGACAGCGTAAAAATGAGTGGTCATTACCCCCCCAGAAAAGGGTACGAGGGCGACAGGAGACTTTTGTTCAACCTCTTCGACGTGTCCGAAGTAGACGAAATCCCAATCTTGCTGACACAGTTGTTGGAGGATAACAGCTTGGTCTGTTCTGAACTTTGCTGAAATTTCTAGGTCGTCTTCTACAATCAAAATATTGCTCAACCCCTTGTCTTTTGCCTGCTTGAGGATACCTACATGACTGGAAAAGCATCCCCTCGCCCCAATGCTGGGGAAACCTCCTGCTTCGTCGGGGCGGATTGCGGGAAATATCTCAACCTTATTGGGCGTGAGGGGCATTCCTGCTTTCTCTAATTCCTTGACTATGAGTTGCCGTCGGTCTTTCCTTTCAGGGAGATTTACCGCATAAACTCCCTGGAAATAGTCTGTAATTTTCGTCATAGTTTGATCTCGAATCAAGAAGTTGATGAATCTTCGGCTTGAGCGGTCTCAAATTTTATTTTAGCTCTGTGTCTGCCTTAAACTATTCTATTTTTAGCAAGCTGCATCTTCCATTTTCCTAAACTTACTCAAATTACTTCGGCAGGATGTACTATTAACAGTTTAATTAGCATTGGGATTTGAGTCAGAAGCAACGCATTTCCCCTGTTGAGTTGGGTTTAAGGCTAGGTTAGACACTACTTTAGAAACAGCAGCTTGTTCTTGAATCCATCCGATTTCCCCCGGTTGCAGCTTGGCGCTTTCTACTTCAACGGTTGGCTTAACTACCGGGGAAGGCGAGGGAGTGGGACTTGCCACAGCGGGAGATGGATTCAGTGTCGGTTTTGAAACTGTAGAAAAATCTTTATTTGACTCGGGTTTGGGAGAGTTCGATCGCACTATTTCAGGAATAGAACAAACTTTCAATTCCAGCCAATTGCCTTGAGGCGTAAGCTGTTTGTTTGTCACCTGCAAAACACTGCCGGCTGGGACTGTTCCTTTGACAGTCAACTCACCGATTGCGCCTCGCAAATCCAAGCGATCGCCCTCTTTTCCCAATTCCCCAGCAGCAGAAGTTTTAATCTCTATAAACGAGCCTGTTTCTAAAGATTTGACCGGAGAAGCTACAGATTCAACTGTTTTCTCCGGCGTGCTTCCAGCCTTAATTAAACCGCCTTTCCCGAAAATCGACTCCCCGGCAGTATCGATCGCGCGACCCACCGGAGGGATGAAAAAATAAGCAAATACACCCCCCAACCCTAATAAAAATAAAATTTTCAGCAGCAGCCCAAATAAACTTTTGCTTTTTTCCGGCGGTAACAACAGCGTTTTTCCTTGAGAATTCCCCTCGCCCAGGCTTGTGCTTTCGGTCAAATCCGTTGGCATATCCTCGCTATCGGAAATTAGTTCGATCGGCGTATCTAAAGGTGCGACAGACAGTTCTGTAAAAGTATTGCCGTCTTCCCTCAAATGTGCTTGACAGTGAATTAAAGCAACAGTGACGTTATCGTGACCGTTTCTAGTATTAGCAATCTCAATCAGTCGATCGCGCGCCTTAGCCAAACTAATGCTACCGTCGAGAATTGGCAAAATCTCCGCTTCCCAACATTCCTCAACCCGGTCTTTATCACTCAAACCGTCGGAACACAGCAGCAAAACGCAGTCTTCATCCACTGGAAAACGCTGCACAGTCGGGTGCAAAGTGTTGGACGAAGTAATCCCCAAAGCTTGAATCAGAGCTCCGGCGGCCACTTGTTCCAAAGCATCCCGGTAGAGAGAGTAGCCCAAACGCACCTCGCGGCAAGCCACATTATCATCGAGAGTAACTTGATAGCAGCCGGTGCGGGTAATCCAGTAAGCCCGACTGTCTCCGACGTGGGCGACATAGAGTTCGTGAATGTGGGCTAAACCCATAACTAGCGTAGTTCCCATCCGCTGGCGGCCTTGGCGGTGTTCGCTGTCGTTGCGACTGGCTATCTTGTCGTTAGCAGCACAAGCCGCCCGTTCCAGCTTGGAAGTCAGGCTCAACGGGTCCCAATTAGCCTGATGCAGGGGCATTTGCTGCAACTTGTCGCGCAGCACACCAATTGCTTCTTCCGAAGCGACTTCGCCGCCGTCTTGTCCACCGATACCGTCGCAGACGATCGCGCAAGCTTCCGCCCCCGGATTTCCTGCCAACAGCGTACCGCTGGGCGGATAGCAAGCATCTTCGTTGTGAGCCCGGGATCTGCCTACATCCGTGCCCGTGGCAATTTCAACGTGACGATCGTAAAATCGACCGCACTTTGCCAAAGCTTTATCCAACTGGCCCATCAGTTGTTCGCCGTGGCGCACTTGACCGGCAACCATTTGCTGGCAAAGTTGCCTCAAAAAATTGGCAATAGCCGGGTGAGCATCTTCGAGCCACTGCTGCCACAATTTGCCCAACTGCGACAAATGAGGCGGTTTGCGATCGGGCTGCAATTCCAGAAACCGCACCAATTGCCCTTCCACCCGTAGCAGTTCGGGAGTCAGCAGCGTCGAAGCCACGCCCTGAGCGATACACGGCTGCCACAACTGGGCTATTTGCCACAGCCAATTGAGTTGGCGCATCGCTGCGGCTCCTTTCCAGGAATCCGCCAATTCCGGCATTAAAGATTCCGTCACCTTCAAAATAGGCACGTTTTCCAGCAGCCAGATATCTCCCGATAGCTTGCTCATCTTGGACGATACCAGACCGTATACTTGAGGTACGTGCAACTGATAGGCAAACAGTCTCAGATAAGGAGTGACAACACTCGGAATCTCATCGGGCAGTTCCGGCAAGTGTTCGGGTTGAGTATCGACAAGAAGTCGATCGCGCTTGACCAAGTAGCGACCAGCGATCAGATCGCCTGGCTTACACCCTTTGATCCCTTCACCTAAAGCCCATAAGTAGTGTTTTGCCACAGAGTTTTGCATAAGGGTTCCTGACGCCTTGGGGCAAGCGTGCTGATCTGAACTATTTTAGCGATTGAACCTCGACGGGTTGATACGTGGCGATTATTTGACACCCCCGCTTTCTCAACAGACGGAGATTCTTAAGACTTCGCAGTCCTAATATCCTGATTTTTCAGGTTCCTCGGCTCACCACGTTGGCACTGTTGTGTGCGTAGCGATATCTGCTACACAAAACTTGGCTAAACTTATTTAAGTCTCACCATTCAATCGGGATTGCTCCTGAAGGGTCTGCTTCCTGCTTCACCCAAGGGAGTCGGCTCCTTCTTGTCCACAGGCGTTAATTCGGGTGTAGCCCACCCTAATCGAATTAATTTTAGTTGAAGCTTTTAGCCATGAGTCATCCAATATTTTCAACCAATTTAACGAAACGCGGACTCCCGTTCGACCTTTTTACAGGCTGGTCAGTTTTGACTTGCACGCTCGGTTTACTCTCCCAGATAATTAAGCCTTGGTTTTTGGCATCGCTCTAATTCTACCACCCACAAAGGTTAACCAGTCAAGTTAAGTCTGACTAACTTTAGTAAACTTTTTTGCTATCTAGTCCAACTCCTGACAATGTTTTAGGCGTGACTTTCCCCCAATCCAGGGGTAGGTTTTAATGTCTTGTACTGACACAAATAGTCTACCATTTTGTTAACCCGCCGATGAATTTTGCTAGGAGCTTTCAGAGTTAGACGATCGCGCGACGCCCAAGTCATCGGCTTGAAATCACGCTGTTTTCAGCATATTCCTGATAGCGGCAATTTCCGAAGAAATCGCAGCACTCAAGGGAATTGAAATTTTAGACTAACTATAATGGTATGATGCAGCTAGGTAGAAATCACCTGAGCCGACAGGTATAGATAAATATCAATTGTCGGTTTTCTCGCGAAGGGTCATCTGTGCCTCGCACGCTAGTTTCGCAACAGAAGTTAAATTTAACCCTACCCAAAGACGGATACAGGCCCGCAGATTCATCTGTGGAGTCAATCTAAAATCTAAAATCTAAAATCTAAAATCAACTGACGGATGCCAGCCCCCGACAGGAATCGTGGACAGCAAAAAAAATTAGATATTAGTTCAAGCGCCCAGATTCATCTGTGGAGTCAATCTCAAATCTAAAATCTAAAATCTAAAATCGACTGATGGACGCAAGCCCCCGACAGGAGTCGTGGAGAGCAAAAAAAATTAGATATTAGTTCAAGCCCGCAGATTCATCTGTGGAATCAATCTAAAATCTAAAATCTCAAATCTCAAATCGACTGACCGGCCTCTGCAAGCTGTTGAGTATTGAACCATGCACCCACATGATCCCAGCGCCTTTCCCAAGAATTTGCCCGATCCGAAGCTGCCGCCTGCTGTTGAAATAGACGAAATACTCACTAGCATTCAACATTCTCACAGTTTCTATTACCAAGTGATGAATCTTGAGGTTTGGGCACTGGTGGAAACCTTGGATGGGATGTTTCCCGGCGCTTGGGGTCAGTTTATGGCCAACCGCCAAGTCGCAGTTAAACAGTTTTTGGAACGAGATCACGTTCCAAATTCTCCGGTTGATGCTGGGGAGGCGGGGGAGAAGTCCGAGGGCACTCGGAAGAAGGAAGAAGCCGGGAGTCAGGAGTCAGGAGTCAGAAACAAGCAGGAAGAAGAATAAAAGCAGATTTTCTCAATTCTCCCCATCTCCACCTTTCCTCTGTATCCAAGTCTAAATCCCCCTCAATCCCCAAAGCGAGAGACAAAACAGAACCCTCTTTTCCCCCCTACTCCCCTAATTAAGAGGAGTAGGAGGGATTGAAACTCAGCTACAAGCGACATTTATTATGGGTTTCAATCTTAAGTTGACATAAATGCCGATCGCCCGATCGCCCTTACAGGTGAACTTTGGAATCAACTTGAGGCAATCCCATGCTGTAGTTAACAGCGCGGCTGTTGAGGTTATAGCTGATTTGGCCTTTTTGTAGGAACGATCGTACCAAGTGCTCCAACTCCGAACCGATACGGCGGAGGTTGTACTCGGTCAAGTCTTCGCCCTCGTAGGCGTCTACGAGTTGGTCGAATTTGGCATATACCTGTTTGACAGACTCGTCGTTCCAGTTAAGTTCGTTATCTGGGTCAATGTCGAGCGTCAAAAGGTCGTTGCTGGGGACGAGTTCGTTATCTTCGAGGATGGCGGTGTATATGCGAATATGGCGGGTTGTTGACTTGAGCTGCATGAGTTCTTATGTGTAAAGATTTTTTGCTGAATTAATTGTAATGGGTCACAGACCGTTGGAGGAGAGTAGGTCGCCTGTTGTGGGAGCGATCGGGATATCTCACTCCCCCTCCGACTTCAAGGCAAAGACTTGGAATCGGTAGTTTTGAGACCTACTTAATTCAAGACTAAAAACAAAAGCTTTCGTAAAGTATAATAATGCAGAATTGGCATAGGAGGACAAGGTGGAAGGCAAGAGATTTATTCACTCCCTGCAACTGCAAAACTTCCTTTCCTATGGAAGTGAGGGGGAAAAAATTGAACTGCAACCCCTGAATGTATTGATCGGTACTAACGCATCCGGCAAGTCTAACTTAATTGAAGCGATGGGAGTGTTGAAGGCAACACCTACCGACTTACTTGCTCCGATTCGTCAAGGAGGTGGTATCAGCGATTTTCTGTGGAAAGGTGAAAAAGGTACTCCCACAGCAAAAATTGAGGCTATTTTAGATTACCCAGAACGAACGATGCCACTGCGCTATCAAATTAGTTTTACCGCAGTCGGTCAGAGACTTGAAGTAGTGGACGAAGCTATAGAAGATAAGGCACCGCGCAATAGTTCTGAAAGCGGGCCATTTTTCTATTACCGTTATAGCGATCGGGGTCGCCCTGTTATCAATGTTATACAGGAAAACGAGCAACAAACAAGAAAGCTGCGGAATCTGCGGCGAGAAGATATCATTCCCGATCAATCTATCTTATCTCAAAGAAAAGATCCCGAACTATATCCAGAACTATCATATCTGGGAAATAAATTTGCCGACATTGGTTTATATCGTAACTGGCAGACAGGGAGAGATTCAATACCTAGAAAGGCTCAGCAAACTGACTTGCCAGAACATCCCCTCCTAGAAGATGGTGGCAACTTAGGACTTGTTTTAAACAACTTACAGTATCAATTAGGAAGCAGGCAAATTATTGACAAATTACAACTGTTCTATGATGCTGCTGAAGAACTGAGTATCAAGATTTATGGCGGTACTGTCCAGATATTCATCCGCGAAACAGGATTAATTCAGCCAATTCCCGCAACTCGTTTATCAGACGGTACGCTGCGTTATTTATTCTTAATAGCTTTACTCCTAGATCCAACTCCCCCGCCACTTATTTGTATTGAAGAACCGGAGATTGGCTTGCATCCCGACATTCTGCCTGCTGTTGCTGAAATGTTGATCGAAGCCTCACAGCGCACACAATTGATTGTGACAACTCATTCCGATGCTTTAGTGTCGGCTCTGAACCCTGAGTCAGTTTTAATATGCGATCGGGATGATAGAGGAAGTCACCTGAGCCGTCTCGATCCCGAACGACTGAAAAAATGGCTTGAGAATTACAGTTTGGGAGACCTTTGGCGGATGGGAGAAATCGGGGGCAACCGATGGTAAAAGAGGTTCGCATTTACATCGAAGGCGGCGGCGATGGCAAGAATACAAAGCAATTACTTCGAGGAGGATTTAGCTTTTTTTTCAAAGAACTTGTGGAGGTTGCCCGCAGCAATAAAATCAAGTGGAATATCACTGTTTGCGGTTCCCGGAATAATGCTTTCAGGGATTTCAAGAATGCTTTGGCAGATCACCCAAATGCTTTTATCATCCTTTTAGTTGACTCAGAAGCCCCTGTAAAGCAGCCGCCTTGGGAGCATTTGAAGTCGAGGGATAACTGGGATTCGCCGCCTGGGGTTGATGAGACTCATTGCTATCTCATGGTTCAAGCGATGGAAGCTTGGTTGATAGCTGATATTGATACTTTAAAAAGATTTTACGGGCAGGGATTTAAAGAAAATGCGATTCCTAAAAATATTAATGTAGAGACGATTGAAAAGGATTTGTTAGAACCAAGTCTGAAAGCAGCTAGCCGCGACACAAAATCGAAAGGCGAATATCAAAAGATACAGCACGCTTCCAAGCTGTTAGAAATGTTGGATGTTGACAAGGTTCGCAAGGCTTCTTCAGAGTGCGATCGTATTTTTACAACTCTCACCAAACTCATGGAAGAAGCCAAATGAACAAGTATATTTAAGAAAAAGAAGGACTAAAGTCCTTACTACAAACAGGCTCGTAGTGAGGACTTTAGTCCTTCCATTTCCAAGGACTGAAGTCCTCACTACAAACATTAATTTATTTGTGAGTTGTGCCATCTGGCATAATTGCGCCTGTGAGTGTTGCTCCAACCAGATTTGCTCCAGCCAGATTTGCTCCAGCCAGTTTAGCCTCCTTCAGGTTAGCTTTCTCTAGGTTTGCCATCATCAAGTTGGCCCCGCGCAAGTCTGCTGAAGTTAGATTTGCTTCACTCAAATTGACGCGGATCAAGCTAGTTCCGCAGAGATTGAACCCGCTTAAGTTTTGCCCGCTCAAGTTGACGATATCGAGGTTTACTCCAACTAAACTTACTCCTATAAGATTAACTCCTCTTAGGTCGAGTTCTCTGAGGTTAGCTCTCTTTAAGTTAGCTCCCACAAAAATTACACCTGTGAGGTTAGCAACCTTCAAGTTAACGTTCTTCAAGTCTACTCCCGCCAAACTTACACCTGTCAATTTAACGCCTGTCAGATTAGTACCAATTAGGCTGGCACTGTTAAGATTTGCTTGACTTAAATCTGCTGCTACCAAATTAGCACTATTGAGATTAGCCGAAGTTAGGTTAGCATTATTTAGATTGGTGGCGGTTAAGTTTGCTCCACTGAAATTTGCTCCTGTTAAGTTTGCTCCACAGAGATTTGCCCCTGTCAGGTTTGCTCCTGTGAAGTTTGCATCGCTTAATATGGCTTGATGGAAATTCGCTTGAATCAGTTTTGCAGACTCCAATTTGGCCTTAGTTAGGTTAGCACTGCTTAACTTAGCTCCTATCAAATCAGCTTCTTGCAGATTTGTTAAACTTAAATTTGACCTTTGCAGATTAGCTTCAAATAGATTTACTTTTTTTAAAGTAGCACCAGTGAGGTTTGCTTCTGTCAAATTTGCTTCTGACAAAATGACATCAGCTACCAAAGTTTTTCCACTCAAATCTAATCCGAATAAATTGCAGCCAGTAAAGTCTCTTTCACCTGCGTTATATCGCTGACAAAATTCCTCAGTGCTGATAGCTAGTTCTCGCTCGTCAGGCTTAGCATTCACAGGAATAGCAGCAGGCGATTCTACCGCTTTGCTAGATACAGATTCTTCGCGCAATAACCGATCCACCCGATCGCTAAACCGCCTCACAACCTCAGCATCATCAAGCTTCTCACCAGCATTCGAGCTTTTCTCAACCGCATTCTCAACATAATACTTGTCTACAAAACTTTGCAACCCAGCATTATATCCCTGTCCTACGGCCTGAAACCTCCATTCGCCATTCTTCTTATACAAGCGTCCAAATTCTAAAGCCGTTTCTTGGGAAAAAATCTGATTTAAATTGTACCGAACCAATTCGCTAACAGTTTCTTGGTTGTAAAGCCTGATAAAAGCATTTGTAACTTGACTAAAACTTTGATTCTTTTCCTGTCCCTCGTGAATAGTCACAACAAACACAATTTCCTGAATCGCAGAATTGATTTTACTCAAATCCACATAAACCGTCTCATCATCTCCGTCTATTTGCCCAGTCGCGCTGTCTCCTGAATGCCGCACCGCACCGTCCGGCGATGTCAGATTGTTGTAAAATACAAAATACTTTTCATCAGGAATCCGACCGTCCGCCGCTAACATAAAAACAGATGCGTCAATGTCGCAATTTTGTGCTGTCTGGCTGACTTGCCACCCCAGGGCGATCGCAATTTTACTGAAATTAGGACTTTCTTTAGAAAGATTGAACCTTTCACCCTTAGTTAATTCGATACTCATATGCGATAATTCCCTTACCTCATAAATGGTATTAATTATCTCATCTATGTTAACCCGATCGCAAATTGGATTTTATCTCGAAGACATCGAAACCCCAATTGGCAGAACCGTCAATTTAACTATTACCGGACTCATTCTTTTATCTTCCGCCAGCTTCATCGCCGAAACTTACCCGATTTCGGAATCTGTTAGAATTAATTTCCAAACTCTCGATACCGTTCTTTTAATCGTTTTTGCAGTTGAGTATTTATTGCGGCTGTGGTGTGCCGAAGATCGAGTTAAATTTATTTTTAGTTTTTTTTCAATTATTGATTTGCTCGCAATATTACCATTTTTACTGGGATTTGTCAACGTTAGTTTTATCCGAATTTTTCGCTGGTTTAGAATTCTCCGACTCATCCGCTTTCTGGAATTGAAAATTTCTATTTTCCGCATCAGCAGCGAAGATGGGGTGATTTTTGCTCGGATTTTGTTTACCTTGCTGGCAATAATTTTTGTTTATTCGGGTTTGATTTATCAAGTCGAACATCCGACCAATCCCGAAAGTTTTGGAACTTTTTTGGATGCTGTTTATTTCTCGGTTGTCACGATGACCACGGTGGGATTTGGCGATGTTACTCCGATTTCGGAATCCGGTCGTTTTCTGACTATTTTGATGATTTTGACGGGAATTGCTCTGATTCCTTGGCAATTGGGGGATTTGATTAAACAATTAGTTAAAAGTGCTAATCACGGAGAAGCTGTTTGTAAAGGTTGCGGTTGGTCTGTACACGATGCTAATGCTAGATTTTGTAAAATGTGCGGCAGTCAATTAGATAATGGTTGACTGTTGACTGTTGACTGTTGACTACTGCCTCACCCTAGATAATTCATCCGTGTATCCGTGTCAAAATCCGTGTAGTGCTTTCCTTCTTTAAGCTAACGGTAACAAAATTTCAAATTCAGTGCCTCTGCCTAATTCCGATCGCATTCTGAATGCACCGCCGTGTTTGCCCGTCACTATTTGATAGCTAACTGCTAAACTGGTTTCTTTGAGGGCGCGTTTTTCCGTAGAGAATGATTCTATGATTTTTTTGTACTTGCTAGGTGACATTCCAGGCCCATTATCTGATATGCAAATCGAAACCCAGCGAACATGAAGTTTGTCTAAATCCGGCGCAGGTTCGGGACAGCAGACTTGAGTTGTGATTTCAATTTTAGGCTGGCGATCGGCGTCTTTGGGCCCTCCACCTTTGAACTCTTTCGCCAATTCTTGACCGACTGCTTCGTTAATTAATGTATGAATAGAGTTGGTCAAGATATTCATAAATACTTGGTTTAGCTGTCCTGCATAGCATGGGACTGGTGGCAGGTAGCCGTAGTTTTTCACTACTTGGATTTCCCTAGTCAAACGACTTTTGAGCAGCAAAAGTATGCTGTCTATGTTGGCGTGCAAGTCGGTGGGTTTGGGATAAATATCGTCGATGTGGCAGAAGTTTTGCAAACTGGTTGCTAACTTGCTCAAACGTTCTGCACCTGATTTGATGCTGGCAACAGTTCGGAGAAAATCGTTCTGCAAAAAGTCATAGTCGATCTCTTCTTTGAGCCGTGCTATTTCCGGCGGTGGGTCACTACAGTATGCGTCGTAAACTGAGAGCAATTCCATCAAGTTTTTGCTGTAGTCGCTGACGTAGGTTAAATTCCCCCAGATAAAGCCTACCGGATCTAAAATTTCGTGGGCTACTCCGTTGACTAAACGGCCTAAACTAGCCATTTTTTCGCTTTGAATCATTTGAGTTTGGGCTCTTTCGTAGCGGACTTGAGTTTCTATGCCACGAATTTGCCAGTACGCGATGTTGAGTGCGTTAGGGTCTAAGAGTCGGTAAGATTGGGAGTCTATTTGGACGACGATCGGTTCTGCCTGCAATTCGGGCGATCGACGCAGAGCTTGTGGAGCTGCTGCCAAAATGGTTGTACTCTCTGGGACTAATAATATTTCGACGCGAGCGTAACTGTAGAGAACTTTTAGTGGCAGGTGCAAAAATAGCTCCGGGCCTTGGGGTTTGAGCAAATATTCCAGCAGTTGCCTTCGAGATATCATGCCAGCAAACTCTCCTGCTTCCATCAAGACGACTCCCGGCACTAGGGGATGCTGTTCAAACATTTCGGCAACTGCCACGGCCAAGCAGCTCGATTTAACCTGAAATTCATACAGGGGCAAATCCCAGAGGGTAGATTCTAGGGAAAGGTCTTGATGACTACCTTCGGAGAGTGAAGGGCCAATGAGTTTGGAACTGAATTTATTTGCCACTGGAACTTTTAGTTGCCGAAACGCTGGGAAATTGATACTCCCCAAGGCTGAAGCCACGGGGATTCTTGAATGAATCCGAAAACTCTCAAAGGCGTTATCAAAGCACCTCTATACGCTCAAAACAACTACCACTACAAAGGGTATTGCAATTGCGCTTACTTTTAAATTGTGTTTGCTTTCATAATCCATCACAATGCCAGATAGGTACGCTTCACACTCTGCCATTACTTGTCAGTTATACAGGCTTACTACTCCTCAAGGAGTGTGGTGGCTCACTGTGCCGGGATTTCTCCGATACTAGAGTGTTTCAACACGTAGATGGTTGTTTTACTTACAATCTAATTCTAAAACAACCTTTCAATCAGTTGTATAAAGAAATATTGAAGGCGGTTGAAACCGAAGCCGACTTCCTCCCCGTGTCTAAAGCCAGGGGCTTCCGTCTCGTTCTTCGGTGAATTGAGAACCTACTACTAAGCTACCCTATCATTTCACTTTTCTGAGCGAACCACCGAGAATATTCTGAAGTTAATCATGTTGTGCCAACTAGAGGCAGGAGAATTTCAAATTCAGTGTTCTTACCTGGTTGCGATCGCATTCTCAGTTCGCCACCGTGCTTTTCTGTGACGATTTGATTGCAGATAGCCAGCCCCATACCGGTGCCTTTGCCCGCTGGTTTAGTGGTAAAAAAGGTGTCAAATATCTGCTGGTGATTTTCTGGGGGAATGCCGGGCCCGTTATCGGCAATGCAAATTGCCACCCGCTTGCCGTGTTCGGTTTCTATAACTTTAGTGGTAATTTCGATTTGGGGCTGCCAGTTGTCCCGGCACGGGGTGTGTGTTTCTCGATCGGCTGCGTACTCTGCCAGGGCGTCTAGAGCATTAACTAACAAATTCAAAAACACCTGACTCAACTGTCCGGAGTAGCCGCTAACTAGCGGCAGTTCGCCGTAATTCTTAACCACTTCTATGCTGTTTTTAAAGCGGTTTTTCAAAATTAACAGCGTCATCTCCACGCATTCGTGAATGTCTGTCTCGGCTGGTTTTGTCTCGTCCATGTGAGAGAAGTGGTGCAGCCCGTTAACTATTTTGAGCAATTGCGCGGCTCCCAACTCCATCCCTTCTAAGGTTATCGGCAAATCTTCTTGTAAAAAATCAAATTCAATTTCTTTTTTAAGGGCCTCAATTCGGGGACACGGTGCCGAATATTCTTCTTCATAAACGGACATTAGCTGAAGCAAGTTTTCAAAATAGGACAGCAGAAAAGTTAAATTTCCCCAAATACAGTTCAGCGGATTTCTGATTTCGTGGGCTACTTCTGCTACAATCCTCCCCAAACTAGCCATTTTTTCTGTTTGGATGAGTTTGGCTTGGGTTTGTTTGTGGAGTAACTTATTTGTTAATTGGTGAATTCTTGATTGAGCAACCATTAATTGGTGTACGTCTAACAGCTTGTAGGTCTGGGGGGCTATTTCCACTACTACGGGTTCGTAAATTAATTCGGCTGATCTGTAAAGACATTCCTGGGCTGCTTCTACTATTAATTTACTCGCGGGAAGTACGAGTTCCTCTGGCCTGGCAAACTTGTACAGCACCTCTATTGGTCGCTTGAAAAACATTTCTACTCCGTAGCGGCAGTTAACTTTTTCAAAAAATAGACGCCTCGATATTATGCCGACAAAATTACCCCCATCTGTCAAAATGACGCCTGGAAGCATGGAATTTTCTTCAAAAGCCTGGGCTACTTCTTTTGCCTGTTGAGTTATTTCAATTTGGCAGTTGGAGAGGGGCAGGTCTAGGAGAGTTGATTCTAAGGAGAGGTTCCAAGTACAAAATTCAGGTATATGCAACACTGATAACTCCAAGCTAGTCTCACGCACAGCAAACATAGATGAAACCCCTGTTAAATATTGTATTAATGGACAACTTAAGTTGCTATTAATTCGTAACTGGTAATTGGTAGCGGTAGTTGCTAATTTGTCAAATTACAAGAGCACCCTATGGGAAAACCCGATCGCAGTAGCATTGTCTGCTAAAGATTTTGTTTCTAAGTCAATATTAAACGATCTAAGCTTTTGTGTAACTTACGGAGTAGGCACTTTAAACTTTTTACCATGATATACCTGCGATCGCCTGTTTTCCGAAAATTTTTAATATTTATAACTAATTATTGTGATAAATTATACCATTTTTTCAGTTAGAGAAGGGAATTGGAGAACCGCGAGCGAGTTATCAGTGAATATAAGGGCATCCTTCGAGGGTTCGAGGGCCCGGATTAGCCATTGTCCAAGGGGCTTGAGGCTCCAACGATCCAGACTGGGCCCCAGACCAAAATCGGCAGATTGTACAGCAGAAGGAAGTTCGGCCACGGATTCGCTTTCTTGGGATGTAACCGAATGTAACGGATGGAAGGCTTTAGTTATCTAGCAGAGAAGGAAGAAGCAATGTTCCGCAAGGGTTTGTGGAATTAAGAACATCCTAACCGTCGGCCGCAGTTCCTATGCCACTCAAAAGAAATGCTACTTTAGGCAACTTCCGAACCTGGATAGTCATCAGTTTTTTGCAATCTGCCATCTGCCATCTGCAATCTGCAATCGTCTTAGGGTTCCACCTCCGGCCAGAGGCGTTCTAGCTGATACCGCCAAGCCGCGAGAGTATTTTCGCGAGACTCTCGCCCTAGTTCCATTTCACCCATCAATCCCTCTGCGTAGAAACGGTCTAAAGTCTGAAGGGTAGTTTCGACAGACTGCCCCTGCATCTTCGCAGCTTTGATGATTTGACGGATGCGGTTTTCTATCAAACCGTCGAAAAAGTCAGACAAACCTCTCTCTTGCAAAGCCAGCAGTCTGGCGACGGCGGCTGAGAAATCGGCAGCCGCGAGTGTGGCACAACTGTGCTGAAATACTCCCCACAAAACGTTTTGATGTAAGGCGTAGCGAGTTTCGAGGGTGGTGTCAAAGTTAGCTTCTAGCAGTTTATCAAGAAATGGTTGAGCTTCCTGGGCATCGGCGATCGGCAGCAAAATCCGCAGCCAACTCCCGTCTTCTGAAAGGAGGACTAACAGGCGAAAATTGGGGGTTTCTACTTGCCAAGAAGTGGCAGCAGGCATCTCAACAGTGTCACCAAATAAGTCTTTAAGGGTATTGCTAATTTCTTCGGGAGTCATGAGAATTTTAGATTTTAGGTTTGAGGTTTGAGATGTGAAATTGCAGGCTGGTGAGTTCGTTTCAAAAGTTTGTAATATTTACCAGTATGGCTTAGTATCAACTCAATTTCAAATCTCAAATCTCAAATTTCAAATCAATTTAGTAAAAGTAGGGTGTGCACCGCGCATATTTCAACGCTTGGTGTTTATGGGCGCACCTTACCCTATTGATATTTACTAATATCGGTCAATCTAAGATCTAAAATCTAAAATCTAAAATCGATTTAGGGGAGCCAGCGGGGGTGATAGCCGGCAAAAGGAAGTTCTTCTGGCTGTAGTTTTGCGGGAGAACCGTCTGCCAGTATTTCTACTAAGGGTAGCAGCCAGAGGCGGCTGGTTGCGATCGACTGTCCACTATCGTTGCGGGGACTGTCTGCTGCTGAGGGAGTTGCTGCTGTGACTGATTGGTCGAAAATTAATGCCAGCCCGTCGGGAGATAAACTGATTTGGGTATCTAATTGGTTGGGCAAAATCAGCAGCGGTTTGATGGTTCCTACCAAACGAGTACCCTCTTTTTTGAGGTCGATGGTGGCGATGAAAGGCTGTTCTTTGTAGCTTTCTGTTTTGAGGCGTTGGGCTAACAAACAGTAGAGACGCTGAACTTGGTTGTCTTGGTTTTTGCGGGGGTCGAAATAAACGGCCATAATGCTGCCGGGAATACGCAATATTTCTTGTTCTACACCTTGGTTATCTAAGATGAAAAGCGATCGAGTAAAGTCGCTGTTGTATTTAACATAGGCGGCGGCGGAGTTGTCGCGGGCCATGCCCAATACTTGTTCGTATTTTGGCAAAAATTCTACTGGGTCTGCTTCCGGTTTGAGGGGGACGATCGCTAATCCTTGTTTTTGAGATATTACCATCGATTTGCTGTCGGGGCGAATCATAAAATCTCCGCCTTGTTCATTTTCCAAGGGTCTGGGCGGCACTTTTTCTTCCAAAATCCAAGGACTGAAATCGCCGGGATTGCGGCGGTTGACGCGCTGGACAACTATGATTTTTCCGTCGGCTGAGAGGTCGAATTTGAGGTTTTGGTAATCTTTGGAGTCTAAGATTTTGTCGATTCTACCGGCTGGGTATTTTTGTTGAGTTCCTGATCCCGATTGGGGGTTGAGGCCGGTGGTGACTGTGAATAGTTCTTGATTTAGGGTGCCGCGAGTACGGGCGATTGATCGATCTGTGGCTGAGAATAAAATGCGATCGCTCTCAGGATACGGTTTAAAATCGGTAACGACTAAATCTTTGGGAGTCAGCGGTATCGGTTTCGAGTCGCTGCTGGTGAGATTGACTAGCATTAATCTGCTTTCTGTTTCGCCTTGGACGCCGATGTAAGCAAAAGCTCGATCGCGGCTGCGAAAGGAACTGCTAAACGGTTGCATTAGCGTTCCTTTATTTTGGTTTTTTTCTCCGAAATACTTGTCGGTTGCTCCAGCGAGTTTTAATGTGTAGGTAACGCCGTAGGGTGCTGGATCTTTGAGGGTGTAAGCCATGCGCTTTCCAGCCCAACTAAATTTACCGGGGAGGGGGGGTTCTAGCTTTAAGTTTTCCTCGACGGTGGACTGGTTCATCGGCCGAAAGAATGTGAGGATAAAGCCGGTATCTTCGGCGCCGATTTGTTTGTTTTCCCAGGTAAATTCTCGCACTCTGGGTGCTGTGCGATCGCCGCTAAGCAGCAGCAGTCCGATTAAGACGCTCAGCACTAGCATGAGGAAGATGGCCGTGCGGTCGATCGGCTGTTTGAATGGCAGAATAGCGAAGGGTGAAGGATTAATTTTTTTGTTAAAAATATTCACAAATCTTTCTCTCCTATTTCTGCTGAAAATTAACAACCACATTTTCCCTCTTAAATTTTACTGTCTTGGGCGCACTCCCTGCCCCCAGAAACCCATTTTTTTTTACCAGGCGAAAGGGCTGCAACGAAGTATACCGATTTTAGATTTTAGATTTTAAATTTTAGCTTGTACGGTGCGTAATGGCTCAAAACTGCTTGCTCTAGAGTGGTATTGACGACCGTCGAGCAGCCTACCCTTGTGCCATTTGCGTCCAGGACTGTTTGAGATTTTAGATTTTTCATCCTATCTCAAATATTAAATCGCCAATTGTGCGATCGGTTGAGAGGTAACGCTGGCGCTCTACTCATCCTACTAAATAATCATGACGACCTACTTATATCCCTTTCACAAATCCTTGACGATTGGTATGTTGGAACTATTATTAACCACTGACAGTGTATACGGCGATTGCTGTTCTGGATATAACTTATAATATTTGCTGTCGTAATGCCTGACCTCAAAATAGTTTAAGTTTGATGGGTGAGGCTTATATCTTGAGAAAAATTCCCAAATACAAAAAGTTGCTGCACTCTCTCAATGCCCGACATTCGCTACTTGATTTTTGAAGATGCGACATGATTTTATCCACTGTTTCATCTGCTTTCTTGACAAGCATTAAAATCCTGAATGAAGATTGCTAAAGTCAGCCAATTTTTCACCTTCTATCTGTACACTAGATAACTGATTCCACAACAGCGGCTGCTGTATTGTCAAATCAATATATCTCTTGGTTCCTTGATACATTTCCAAACGGTTTTGGTAAACAATAGCATTCTCATATCCACTTTGTCGGTTAAAATTTCTAATTTTTATAGAAGGAAAGCATCGTACAAAACCCTGTCATCTTCTATGAATAAAAACCAGTCCATTTTTTCTACTCTTTCGACAAATTATTCCTGAAGTCTAAACCCTACAAACCTGGGGTCGCATTCAGGGCTTTCTTGTATCTCAATGCACTTAATTGGATATTCAGGTAAGTAGGCTGTAATCTGCCTGTTCGGTAGAGTTTGGATAGTAATAAGCTGTTGGGCATCTAAATTGTATTTTTTGGGCGGGCGAGACGCCCAACCCTACTCCCCACAAGACTTTTCTTAAATTTGACTATACAATTTAAATGCACTTCAGCTTACTCAGGCCGCAATGAGCAAAACTCGTCAACAGTCCATCTATATGTTTGCCTGAGTCTCTCTATTTTTGCTGCAGCTTTTTCTGGATTGTTAGATTCTTCAACTGATGTAATGTGTGTGACAGTCGCACAACTTTGGGGCGTTTTTTTTCGGCTTGTTCGTTTTCTTTGAATAAATTTATAAGGCGATTTCTTTGATGAAAAAACATTAGTTTAGTAGACCTCGTGGCCACTCACGATATTTCTTGTAACAGAGCCATTTGTAAAAAGATAAAGTGCATTACTTTTCTTCTTGTATTGTGTTCGGCTGACCTATAGACAATCTCCTTTTTGTTTACTGAAACAGTTGATTGATTGGAACTAAATCCATCGGTGATATTTTATCGATTGGCAGACCCCAATCAAAAGCAACTCTACACCAAAGTAGAGTTGCCAGCACCCCTACAAACAGCCCTGTTAATTGAATATCCTGCCAAAAACAAGTTAGTCCTTCTTTCCACAAACCGTAGTTAGTTACTAGATAGGTAGGAATGTCGCCGAGAGCTACAGCAATCACGGCACCTAAATTACCTTTTAAGTGATATCCCAGCGGTATACTTATACATAGATTCACAAAAGTCAGCAGATTGCCCATAGCTCCGTACTGAGACTTTCCTACGGCTAACAGACAAGAACCCATGATATTGTGGATGGTGGTGTGCCAGATACCTAACGCCAAGATTGGCATCATCCAAGATGCAGCCTCATACTCTTTGCGATAGAGTGTTAAAATTAACTGATCTCCAAAGCTCACAAAAATTCCTAAACCTACGGCTAATGGTATTAGAATTAGCTTGCGGTTTTTAAGTATCTTGGCGCGCAACTCCTCCCGTGGCAAATCTGCCAGCATAGAAATTGAGGGAAAAATCACCCTGCCGCTAATGGCCAGGATTACTTGGCGCGGCATATCGCCGAGAGTAAAAGCGATGCCGTAAATGCCCAACATTGTTAAAGTAAATATTTTACCGAGGATGAGTCTATCGGCTTGAGAACACAAGAAAAACAAAGCCGTAGACAAAAATATCCATTTACCAAAAGAAAATATTTCTTTAGCTGCTTCTTTATCCCAAGCAAAGCGGTTTGACTTGCCGGGAATCAAAAAATGGCTCCATACTACCTCCATTAAAGCTCCAGTCAAGCCGCCTGCAACGATCGCCGAGATGCTGCGATCGAACCAGGCCCAGACAATCATCACTGTTGTAGAAACAATCTGTATGCCCAACTCAAAAATTACTACTTTCTTCACTGCCATTTTGCGTTCTAGGCTGGATGTGGCGGTGGATTTAAACCCTCCTATTAGGGAATTTATACCTATTGTTGGAATTAACCACACGAGACGGGGCTCTCCATAAAAATTCGCAACGGGCAGGGTAATTATAACTAAACAAATCCAAATGAAAAAGCTGCGAATAACTTGCAGTGTCCAACCGGTGTTGAGAAATTGAGGATCTTCCCCCCGTTTGTTCTGGATGATACTTGGGCCTAAACCTATGTCTGTAAATAAGTTTATCCCTGTTATAAAAACGTAGGTTAGACCTACCAGACCAAATAGTTCTGGCAAAAGCAGACGCGTCAGGATTAGGTTGCTGGCAAATCGGATAATTTGACTGCTTCCATAGCTGGCGATCGTCCAGGCTGCACCTTTGATTGCTAATTTTTTTTGTGATGACATATACTCAGAGTTTATTTACTAATGACGAGTGTAGTTGCTGAATTTGTTTTTGGCAACTCCTAGAGGATGGTGTTGCCACTTTTATAGCTGACTGTACCTTGTCTTAATTTGCATAGGGAGGACGGGTCTGAGGTGTCCCTCTCACAATAAAGGTAAAATTTAATCTCATACTTACTCCACATCTAATAATCATAAGGGTTTTTTGGTTCGGGAATTGGTTTGAGAGAGGATGCTTGAATGATTAATTTGCGCTTGCCTTGCAGTTCTTCTACGATCGTTTCTCCTTCTATTTCTAGCCAACTATCTGGGGCAAAGGCGGCGCGGCTTTGACCGATCAGTAATTTTACCGGCAACCCGATCGGATAGGCGTCTGCCGCGCAGCAAGTAATGATAAAACGCCCGATCCACATATATTGTTCTGCTATATTGGGGGGATGAATTACAAATCCTTGAACTTTGACTTTTTGACCTCTGTATGTATCCGGTTCGGGGTTGAAATTTAACAGCCGCACCCATTCGACAAGCGATCGCTTTTCTGGTTTTGTATTATTGCGAAATTCTTGGGGTTGCAGTCGGGTGATGGGCAGGGATTCGGTGAGGCCTCGTTCTAATGCTGTCTGGCTGGTAAATGTGCGTGGCGTTGTTAGTAAACCTATTAATGCGACGCTCAACATTAAGGTGCTGCCGATACTGGGGGGAAACAAAGTAACGTGTTCAACTTCTGTGGCTCTGAGAGAGTTATTTGCTGGTGATGTCCGCGATTGCTTTGTGGTGCGATCGAGTTTTAAGAGTTCCCAAGCTTTTAAACCGCCAATAACCATTAAGCCGATTCCTCCCGCTAGAGTCAAGCCAAAGTAATTGGGGTGAATGAGAATGCTTAATTTGCCGGTGATCCAATATTTAAGAAGCAGTATTCCCCACGCTAAGATAGCTAGGGCGTCCAGCCAGGGGCTAATTTTTTTAAGATTCATTTTTTAATAGTCATTGGTCATTGGTCATTAGTCATTAGTCATTAGTCATTAGTCATTAGTCATTAGTCATTAGTCATTGGTCATTAGTCATTGGGAATCTAT
This sequence comes from Microcoleus sp. D2_18a_B4, assembly GCF_036702475.1. Taxonomy (NCBI): domain Bacteria; kingdom Bacillati; phylum Cyanobacteriota; class Cyanophyceae; order Oscillatoriales; family Microcoleaceae; genus Microcoleus; species Microcoleus sp. D2_18a_B4. The sequence continues at coordinate 71,228 of NZ_JAUBTL010000015.1, read as the reverse complement.
CGTTAGTTTTCAGTCCGGGCCAATTTATTATTAACCTAAATGCAAGTTGACAGCGAGGGTCATTAAAAAGGTTAACTGAGCGGCCAAGACAATTAAGTAAACTACTGCTCGACCTTTAAAAATTGACAGCATTAAACCGATGCCTTTGAGGTCAATCATCGGGCCGAAAACGAGAAATGCTAACAGCGAACCGCTGGTAAATGTGGAAGCAAAAGACAGGGCAAAAAAGGCATCTACTGTAGAACAAATCGATACGACTGTGGCTAATAGCAGCATGGCTAGAATCGAGGAAACGGGGCCTTGGCCGAGGTTGAGAATTAGTTCGCGGGGCGCGCCAACTTGAATGATGGCTGCGATCGCACTTCCGATTACCAGCACTCCTCCCAATTCGCGCAACTCCTGTACCATAGTATCTAAAAGCAGGCGCAGACGCTCTTTAGAAACGCGGTGGAACATGGAGGAAGGTTTCGAGGTTTTTTCTGTTTTGCTTGTTTGTAATCGCTTCCAGTCGTCTTGTAGCAAAGATTCGATCGGCACCACCCCCCCCGGCTGACCGAGCATAAATGTTCCCGACTGCAACAGCAGCGGAGTGTTAGCTTGGACGAGTTCTTTTTCGGAAAACTCTGGTTTTGGCAAGGGGATTGCGCGGGCTACAGAAGGTTGCAGCAGAGGCCGCAAGTCTTTTTGGGCGCTGAACACCCAGCCGATAATTGTGGCTATAGACAGAGAAAATACCACCCGCAAAACTACAATTTCTGGCTGATCGCGAAATGCCGTCCAAGTCGCCCAAATTACCACGGGGTTGATGGTGGGGGCCGCAAGCAAAAAGCCGATCGCGGCTGGTGCGGGTACTCCCTGCATCAGTAACCTGCGGGCTACGGGCACGTTACCGCACTCGCACACGGGAAACAAAAAGCCGATCGAACTGCCCATCAAAGCCGCCAGCAGCGGGTTTCGCGGGATGCGGGATACGAGTTTGCGTTCGTCTACAAACCCCAGCAGCAAACCTGAGAATAAAACTCCCAGCAGCAGAAAAGGTATTGCTTCTACTAGCAAGCTGAGAAACAGGGTGAAAGCATTATTTAACTGATTCGTGAGGGCGGGTTGCATCGATCACCTACTGGTAAATTTCCTAGTTACACGTCTTTGACACGGCCCCTGTCGATCATACCAAAGCACAGCGCTAAGTTAAGATGCAGTTTAAAAAAATGCCTGCCTTTTTTTTGCTTAAATTTGTAGAGGTTTTAATTTAATCAATGCTGATGTCTTGAATGATTGGGACTCGCTAAACTTCTGTGAATTGCACTCCCTGTTTCTGCTTGCTCCGCCTGGTAGATCCAATCAATAATTGAGTCGGCAAACCGGCACCGCTTTGATGGATATTTCGGTCAAAAATGGTTGATTTTAGAATAACTGCCAGGGCTGATTTTGCGGATCGTGACCGATGTTGACTCTTTTATATTATCTGCCATCGAACGATCGCTAGAAAATTGCTTTGTAGCGATGACTTTAGTTTTCACGACAAACCTATAGGGGACGCACTGGCAGGTGTGCCGCTGGCTGGCCGTTACGGGGGGTTGCGAGTACCGGATCGGGGAGATGGGATGAAATCGCCTCAAATGCCATAGCACGGGCGAGGACCCGACGCCATCGCCCTTAGCCAGCTAAAACTCAGGGACGCGATCGCCCTAGCTTTGTGCTTTTAACTTGTTTCAGGGCGTTGTATCGCCGGGGCGATCGGGCAATTCCGATTTTATTCTATTATCAATCAATTATATTTCTCAGCCTAATAATTTATTAACAAAAGGTTAAGACGATAACTTAAGGTTAATGAATAGTTAAATAGTCGAACCAAACGTTAATACCGCTCAAGTCAGTATAAAATAAAGTCAGGTATAATTACCAGGGCGCATTTATCTCGGTGATACTCAATCTTGCCTAATACTTTAAGTGGTAAAATTCCATTTACTACAGTCAGTTTTTTGTGTAATTTAAAATGCAGTGTGCCAGGGTGATGCCGGTCAAAACACTCAACAACTCACCTGTTGACCTTTGGTAGCTGAATGTCTGCTGGCAAATAGAACCCCAAAAAGCGTGCTGATGAATTTATGTTGAATACCTCCTGCGTAGAAAGACCCGTCCAACCCATCTCCGAGGCTGACCTAGGAGAACTTTGTTTAGACTCTACTCTCCAACAATTGTCACTTTACGATTTTCAGGTAGAAGCTACGGATTTGGGGATGCAAATTTCCCAGATGTTAGAAGCTAATCCGCTGTTACCGGGAGTCATTGTGACCCATCAAGGTGAATTTGCCGGTATGATTTCCCGGCGGAGATTTTTAGAATTTATCAGCCGTCCTTTTGGGCGAGAATTATTTTTAAAGCGACCTGTGAGGGCTTTGTACCGCTTTGCCGAAACTGAGAGTTTAATTTTTCCCAGCAATACTTTAATCGTGGATGCAGCCAGGAAGTCGCTGTTGCGATCGAAAGAACTGCTTTATGAACCGATTGTAGTTCAAATGTCGCCTCAAACTTATAGTTTGCTAGACGTGCACGAACTGCTAGTAGCCCAATCCAACATTCATGAACTAGCAACAAAATTGCTGAGGCAGCAAACTCAATCTCAACTAATTCAAACCGAAAAACTAGCAAGTTTGGGACAGATGGTAGCTGGAGTCGCCCACGAAATTAGAAATCCCGTCACCTGCATCAGCGGAAATCTCGGCTTTTTGTCCAACTACTCGAAAGACATCATGGAGTTGCTGTCTGCTTACGAAGACATTGTGGGTGAAAGCGAAAAAATTGGCGAACTCAAAAAACACATAGAATTTGATTTTTTGCAAGAAGATTGGCTGGAAATCCTCAAAAGTATGAAAGTTTCCTCGCAGAGGCTGACCGAACTCGTCACCAGCCTGCACACCTTTTCTCACATGGACGAAACCCACTTGAAGCAAGCTAACATCCACGAATGTATTGACAGTACGCTGCTAATTATGAAAAACCGTCTGAAGTACGGGTTTAATGTAGTTAAAAACTATGGTGATTTGCCTTTAGTCAAGTGTTACTCTGGTCAGTTGAGCCAGGTATTTATGAATATCATCAGCAATGCGATCGACGCTTTGGAAGAGGCAAAAGAAGAAAAAGAATTTATGCCTGCGATTACTATTGAAACCGAGGTAATAGACAGTTCTGACGGAGACTGCGTGAATTCGGAATTAATTCAAAATTATGTTAGGGGCGATGGCGTCCCGCCCCGCAAGCTACGACAAAATGCCAAACAGCTATCATCCGCCAGCCAAAACGGCGACTTCTGCCCAGAAGCAGCGGAAAAAAATCAAAATAACGCTTGGATAGCCATCCGAATTGCCGATAACGGGCCGGGAATACCGCCAGAAATTCAGCGGCGGATTTTTGAGACATTTTTCACCACTAAACCCGCCGGGAAAGGTACTGGTTTGGGGTTGGCAATTACCCATCAAATTGTTACGGAAAAGCATAAAGGCAAGTTGAACTTGCATTCTACGCCCGGTACAGGTACTGAATTTGAAATTTTGTTGCCATTGATTTGAAGCAATAAGTCATATCAAATCTGTTAGCATCGAAATTATTCCTATCTCTCTTCTCTTGATCTGCGTGAATCAGCGTCAATCCATTGTCATCTGCGGTTAATACATTCTCTTTTTTTAACCGCAGATGAGGGCAGATAAACACCGATTAACGCAGATGAGTTAGATCGAGTTCGGTTGCACCATCGGTGATTGTTGACTGTTGACTGTTGACTGTTGACTGTTGACTAATGACTAAGGACTACTGACTACTGACTAATGACTCTTTTTAAGCTCTTAGCTGCACTGGCATTACCAAGAATGTAGCATTGACTCCGCCCAAAGGCTGGAAAATTACGGGGGCTAAAGCACCGTTTAATTGCAGTTGAATTTCGGGGGATTGAGCAGTTTTCAAAATGTCAATTAAGTATTTCACGTTGAAAGCAATATCTATGCTGTCTCCAGAAATTTGTGCGGGCATTGACTCTTTGCCACAGCCGACATCTTTAGCATCTACAGACAAAGTAATTTCCTGATTCTCCTCGTCGATGCTGCATTTGAGAATATTATTTTTTTGGTCTGCAAAAACGGCAATTCTTTCTACTGCTGCTAAGAACGATCGCCTTTCTAAGGTAATTTGCCGCTCAAAGGAGGGCGGAATCAACTGGCGGTAGGCGGGATATTGCCCTTCCAAGGTGCGAGTTGTCAGCCGCTGGTCTGCCCATTCAAAGACTACTTGACCGTGTTCAAAATGCAGGGTGACAGGTTCAGTCCACTGCCGCATCACCAGCATTCTTTCTACTTCCCGCAATGCTTTAGCGGGGACTGTCACCTCAAATTCTTCTTGGGTTTCTTCGCCTTCAGCTTTTTCATTGGCAGTTTGAACTACTGCCAATCTGTGGCCGTCTGTAGCTGCAAATTCCAGGCAATCTTGCAATACCTTTAAATGCACCCCTGCAAGTACCTGTTTTGCCTCGTCGGGGCTAGTAGCAAATAAAGTTCCTTTGAGTCCTTCTATCAAGGCTTCCGGTGGCAATTTGAGGATTGTTCCGGCTTCTATTGCAGGCAATTCTGGGAATTCTTCCGGGCCCATGCCTCTAACTTGGTAGCTGCCAGAACTGCAAGTGAGATATGCTACGGTGTCTCCCGCTTCGTCTTCTAGAGTAATCTCTCCATCTGGGAGTCTCGAAACAATATCGTTGAGTAATTTAGCGGGTATGGTAAAACTGCCGCCGCCAGTCACTTCTGCTGCGAAGCTGGTACGAATGCCTAAACTGAGATCGAAAGCTGTCAAGCTAACCCGCTGATTTTCCTCATCCGCTACTAAGAGCACGTTGGCGAGTACCGGATGTGTCGGGCGGGAGGGAACGGCCCGACTTACCAACGAGAGGTTGGCGTTGAGGTCACTTTGGGTGCAAACCAATTTCATGGTACGAAGGTTAATTAACCGGATTTGAAACAGAAACAAATGGTATCACAGAAAGCCTGCGGGTCGGTTTTTCTCTGTCAGGGCTTAAGCCTGGGCGCTTATTCCCGGTTTCTACGCAAAATTTTGTCTGTAAAAACGAGAAATCTTCCAAGAAACCGGGTTTCTGAGGTTCGCGCGCGTCGTGAACTATCTGTGTAGGGTGCGAAGGGCTCACCAGTTTTTTTTAGTTTATTGAATTATTTTTGTATCGATCGCCCTGTGGAAACTGTGGAAAAAAAAGCTAACTGCTTGCTGGGCGTCACTTATAGGTAATAAATACCTGTGGAAAACTTGTGGAAAAGCTGGTGCGGTCGATCGCCCATTTTTGTGCAAAAGCTGTTTCGGGCGATCGAGTAAAGTTTTCCACAAACGGAAGGCAACTTTTCCACAGGTTTTTCCACAGGCAAGATTGTCTATTATGGGGCATTGGGAATTGGGAATGGGAATTGTTGACTGTTGACTGTTGACTGTTGACTGTTAACTGTTGACTGTTGACTGTTGACTGTTAACTGTTAACTGTTGACTGTTGACGGCGTTGAGTGATGACAACTGACAACTGACAACTGACAACTGACAACCGACAACTGACAACTGACAACTGACAACTGACAACTGACAACTGTCAACCGACAACTGACAACCGACAACTGACAACTGACTTCTTCTCAAGTTTTGCGGCTGACAACATTAATTCGATCGCTCAACTGACGCAAAGTTTGAGCCAAATTCGGGTCAGTATTCCGCAACTGAGCAATTTTTTCGCAACTGTAAAGCACAGTCGTGTGATCTTTGCCACCGAACACTTCGCCAACTTTCGGCAAACTCAAACCAGTATGCTGCCGAATTAAATACATCCCTATTTGACGTGCCAGACTAATTTCTCGTCGGCGGGAAATTCCTTTCAAATCTTCAACAGAAACATCAAACTCCTCAGCCACAACTGCAATTACTGCATCTGGCGTTGCCTCTACGCTTTCTGTTTGCGGATTCAAAACCGGGGCGATATTTTCCACGGTCATCGGCAAACCAGTAATTGAAAGATATGCTACTGCCCGAATCAAAGCACCTTCTAATTCCCGAACGTTGGAATTGTAACTAGAAGCAATGTATTCAATGACATCTCGCGGCAGCCGCATATTTTCATATTCAGCTTTTTTCTGCAAAATTGCCATCCGAGTTTCCAAGTCTGGCAATTGAATGTCGGCAATTAATCCCATAGAAAATCGGGAACACAAACGCTCTTGTAGACGCGGAATTTGCTGTGGCGGACGGTCAGAAGCTAAAACTACTTGGTTTCCTGATTCGTGCAAAGTATTAAAAGTGTGAAAAAACTCTTCTTGAGTGTATTCTTTCCCTTCAATAAATTGGATGTCATCTATTAATAAAACATCGGCAGCGCGATAATGATCGCGGAAAGTTTGCATACTGTCCTTGCGAATGGCTGCGATTAAATCGTTAGTAAATTTCTCAGTAGAAACGTAAAAAATCTTGGCGTTGGGGTCAATTTCCAAGCGATAATGACCGATCGCCTGCATCAAATGAGTTTTGCCCAAACCGACGCCACCGCACAAAAATAGGGGATTGAATTCTCGGCCCGGAGACTCAGCTACCGCGAGGGAAGCGGCGTGAGCCATGCGGTTGTTGGAACCGACGACAAAGCGGGAAAATACGTATTTCGGGTTTAAATTGGCGGGTTTGGGGGGGTGAAGCGAGTGGCTTTCCGGGATATCGGCGATGGGGGAGGGCCAAATTATGGCCGAGTCGCTGCTGCCGCCTGTTTCGTTTCCCCCGGCAATTGTCAAGTAAATGTCTACGGGATAGCCGAGAATTTCTGCGACTGCATCGGCAAGGATTTCTCTGTAATATTTTTGCAACCAATTGCGAGCAAAGGGGTTGGGGGCGCTGACGATCAAACAGTTATTTTCGAGTTGTTCGGCCCTAGCAGTTTTGATCCACGTCTCAAAGCTAGGTCTGCTCAGTTGTACCTGGAGACGTTCAAGTATCTGATTCCACAGACTTTCGAGGGGAATGTCCACTGCTCACCTCTGCCGATCGGCATTCAAGATATTAATTCTACTCTAGAGAGTTTAGTCGTCAGATGCTAAAGTTTAAGGGAGTCTGCCGTAGCTTGCGGGGCCCGACGCCATCGCCCAAAAATTTGGCGGATCTGCAGCCCTGCGCCAGGTATCGGGGAGCTGCTCAGCAAATATTTAGATGTGGCAGGAAAGCCTTAAAACATGGCCATGAAGAGTTCTACTGGCAAATTTTGGAAGCAACCGGCAATTTACATATTGCTGCTGGTAACGGGAGCCGGGGCCGCCATGTTGGGCGATCGTCTGACGGTTTCTCAATTTCGTGCAAATTCTGGCGATTCTGGACAAAGGGCGCTGGAACCGAAATTGCAACTGCCTCCTAGTACAAAGGATCAAGCTAGGAAAGTCTTGCCGCCGGTTTCCTTGTCGGGCGACGCGGCTAATGTGAATTTTATTGTGGCGGCGGTGGCAAAAGTTGGCCCGGCAGTGGTTCGGATCGATGCTTCGCGCCTGGTGAAACCGGGAAATAGAGGGCTGTCGCCGGAAGATTTTTTTGGCAGAGAACCGAATTCGGGCGGCCGGGGCGGGATCGAACGGGGCACTGGTTCGGGTTTTGTCATCGGTGCCGACGGCCTGATTCTCACTAACGCTCACGTTGTAGAGGGAGCCGATACGGTAAATGTAACTCTCAAGGACGGCCGCAGCTTTCAGGGGCGCGTGTTGGGGGCGGATAAGGTGACGGATGTGGCTGTGGTGAAGATTGAGGCGAGTAATGTGCCTGTGGTGACGATCGGCAATTCGGATAAGCTGTTGTCTGGGGAATGGGCGATCGCCATTGGCAATCCTTTGGGTTTGGACAATTCCGTAACTGCGGGGATTATTAGCGCTACGGGGCGATCGAGCTCTGATGTGGGCGTACCTGACAAGCGGATCGGTTTTATTCAAACAGACGCTGCAATTAATCCGGGGAATTCTGGCGGCCCGCTGCTGAATGCTTCGGGTCAAGTTATTGGCATGAATACGGCGATTATTCAAGGTGCTCAAGGATTGGGGTTTGCGATTCCCATTCAGGCGGCGCAACAGGTGGCGAAGGAACTGATTACGACGGGGAAAGTCGAACACGCTTATTTGGGTATTGAAATGGCGACGCTGACTCCAGATGTTAAGGAGCAAATTAACAGCAACGCTAACAGCAGCCTGCGAGTTGCAGTCGATCGGGGTGTGGCTATTGTTAGCGTTGTTCCTAATTCTCCCGCAGCAGCAGCAGGTTTGCGGGCTGGAGATGTGATTCAAAAAATTAATAATCAGCCGATTATTCAGTCGGAAGCTGTTCAGGAGTTCGTGCAAAATGCTAAGGTGGGCGGGCTGTTGCAAATGGAAATTAACCGCAACGGGCAAATAGTTAATTTGACTGTTAAACCGGGGAGTTTGCCTGTTCAAAAAGTTGGATAAGAAGGAAAGCACGACACGGATTTTGACACGGATACACGGATTAATTATTGAGTGAGTAAGTTAGATTTTGTTCCTCCATTCAACCGACAAAACGGTAACAACAAATAACCAATAACGACTAACCAATAACTATGGTAGAACTCTTACAAATCTCACAATTAGGAAATCCCGTACTGCGCCGCCGATCGCAAGTGGTCGAGAATATTAAGGACGATCGCATTCAACAGTTGATTGACAGCTTAATATTTACAGTACAGCAGGCACACGGAGTAGGGATTGCCGCCCCTCAAGCGGCTCAGTCCGATCGCCTGTTCATCGTCGCATCCCGCCCCAACCTGCGCTATCCCCAAGCACCCAACATGGAGCCCACAGCGATGATTAATCCCCGGATTGTGGCTAGCTCAACAGAGACAGTCAAAGACTGGGAAGGCTGTTTGAGCATTCCGGGGATTCGGGGATTGGTGCCGAGAAGTAGGGCGATCGAGATAGAATACACCAGTAGAGACGGCAAACTCCACCGACAAGAATTGACAGACTTTGTGGCCCGAATTTTTCAACACGAACACGACCATTTAGATGGAATCGTGTTTTTAGACAGAGTGGAAAATACCCACGAACTGATGACTGAGGATGAGTACCAGCAGCAATTTGTCAAGCTGCTATGACCATACGGGAGCAATTCTCCAATCCAAAATCCAAAATCCAAAATCTCAAATCTCAAATCGATTGACCGAGGACGAGTACCAAAAGCAATTTGTCAAGCTGCTCTGACAGTTGGTATAATTGTTAGCAGTAATATCAGAGATGTTGCAAACAGGAGAGCAAATGTCTATCAACTTAGAAAAAGGCGGGAGAATCAATCTCTCTAAAGAAGCACCGGGGCTAAAAAATGCCGGGATTGGTTTGGGATGGGATACCAATGCTACCGACACCGGCGCAGCGTTTGACTTAGATGCTTCCGTGTTTATGTTGGGGGCTACTGGCAAAATCCCCGGCGAAAAATACTTTGTTTTCTACAACAACAAGGAGTCGCCAGACACTTCTGTAATACATCTGGGAGATAGCAGAACCGGAGAAGGATTTGGCGATGATGAAACCGTTACAGTCGATTTAACCAAAGTCGATCCGGCGGTGCAAGAAATTGTGTTTGTGGTAACTATCCACGAAGCAGAATCGAGAAGGCAAAACTTCGGTCAAGTACGGAATGCTTTTATCAGGATTTACGACACTACTACCAACACAGAGGTAACGAAGTACGATTTGGACGAGGATTTTTCTAGGGAGACAGCGGTAGAGTTTGGCAGACTTTACAAGAAAGACGGCGAGTGGAGGTTTCAAGCTGTAGGAGAAGGCTACAATTCCGGCTTGCAAAGCTTTGTAGATAAGTATGCCGCATAAAATGTCGATCGCTCCTAGCTAAATAAATCGAGGGGAAATTCGGAAGCAGGAATGTTTCCCTCGATTTTAAGCAATCAGACTCATGAGGTGATAAACCAGATGGGAATTCAATTAAAGAAGGGCGAAAGATTTAATCTTTCTAAAACATCTCCAAGTTTAACAAAAGTTGCGATCGCCCTGGGGTGGGAAATAGCAACTGAACTAAATTTATCGAACTCAAACCCGCAAAGCTGCGATATCGATGCCTCTGTTTTTGCATTAGGTTCAGACGGCAAGATTCCCGATGAAAGATACTTTGTATTTTACAATAACTCCCAGTCGCCGGACGGAGCGATCGCCCATTCGGGAGATAATCAAACAGGTCAAACTCAAGGAGATGACGAGACAATTGATGTAGACTTAGAAAAGGTAACGGCTGCTGTTGAGGAAATGGTTTTTGTGGTCACGATTCACGACGCACAAGCTAAACATCAAAATTTCAGCCAAATCAGAAATGCTTTTATCCGATTGTACGATCGCCAAACCGGCAGCGAACTAGCGCGGTATGATTTAACAGAAGGTTTTTCTGATGAAACAGCAGTCGAGTTTGGACGGTTGTATAAAAAAGATGCAGCTTGGAGATTTCAGGCCGTAGGGCAAGGATATAAAGCAGGGTTGCAGAGTTTTGTTGACAAGTATAATTCTGAGATTCAACAGCCAGAAAAACCAGCACAACGTACAGTAGAACTGCCTAAATTACCAGTTATTGAAGATAGCCACAAAAGTCAGAAAGCTATAGCATTAGACAAAAAGCTTCAGGAGAAAGCGCCGCACATTTTCAATCTCGCTAAGAAAGCCGATATCTCGCTAAAAAAGGCAAATCTAACAAATCACAATGCTCAAGTAGCGCTTTGCCTCGATATTTCTGCTTCTATGTCTTCCCTATACCGTTCAGGAAAAATTCAGCGTTTGGCAGAGAAGATTTTGGCTTTGGGATGTCGGTTTGATGACAACGGATCGATCGACATATTTCTGTTTGGAGTCAACCCGCACAATCCCGGTGAAATGTCGATCGACAATTTCTCAAACTTCATTCACCATATACTGCAACAGTATCCTTTAGAAGGAGGTACTTACTACGGTAAAGTGATGAAGGAAATTAGAAACTTCTATTTTCCTGATGGTCGCGGTAGCAGGCGCTACGCAGCTATTAAAGCCGATCGACCTGTCTACGTGATGTTTGTAACTGATGGAGAAACAGCGGACGAATCGGAAAGCAAGCAGCAGCTACAATGGTCGTCCTATGAGCCGATATTTTGGCAGTTTATGGCAATTGGCAAGTCGCAGAAAGATGTCAAAAGTAAGGGAGTTCGCGGCTGGTTAGCAAGATCCGTAGCAAGCGATTTTAGCTTTTTAGAGCAGCTTGACCAAATGGGCTCGCGCTACCTAGACAACGCCGATTTCTTCAGTTTAGAAGACCCGGAGCATATTGCAGATGAGGAATTATACGATTTGTTGACAGCAGAATATCCGCATTGGGTAAAATCAGCACGAATCAAAAATCTCTTACCCTAGAAACAGCTTTTGCCGACAAAATGCTAGCTTAGGGCAATCATTCAACTTCACCATAAACCTTACAAAATCTCAAAACTATGGCTATCAACTTAACCAAAGGACAATCAATAGTTCTCAGCAAAAGCGAATACGACTTGTCAAAACTCACAATGGGTTTGGGCTGGGATGTTGCACAAGCTAAAAAAGGTCTTTTCGGGCGAAGCAGCGGTGCAAATTTTGACTTAGATTCCTACGCTATGCTGCTGGGAGAAAATGGCAAAATAAAGAACTACAAAGAGGATGTAATTTATTACTCTCATTTGGAGTCAAATGACAAAACAGTTGTTCACTCAGGCGACAATCTCACGGGGGCTGGAGACGGAGACGACGAACAAATAGTGGTGAAGCTGAGTTCTTTGCCTGCAGAATATCACAAAATTATTTTGGGCGTAAATATTTACGATGGAAAAGAGAGAAAACAGCATTTCGGCCTGGTAGAAAATGCTTTTGTGAGAGCTGTAGATGCGACTGGGAAAGAAATAGCTCGCTATCGCTTGTCAAATGACCCGTCTTATGAAGGAAAATTAAATATGTTGATGGGAGAAGTCTATCGAGAAGGCGGCGAGTGGAAGTTTAAGGCTTTAGGAAACCCTTTGGCTGAGGATATGAACGGTGTTGTCGGTTCGTTTATGCGGTGATCTTAAATTCTTGAAACTGATGCTTGTAGGGGCGGGTTCACCCAAAATACCTGTCAATAATTGACAATCTATATAAACCCGCCCCCACCCAACCAGCCATCAAAATGCACATTTTCCGTAGAATTGTAGGGGCGGGTTAACCAACAAAATTAGCCAATAATTGACAATATATATAAACCCGCCCCCCTCCAACGGTAAATCGCAATGCACATTTTTAGTATTTGATAGAAGTCAAGGCTGATGTAGGTTATTGGTGGGGTGGGGGCGGGTTTATAGAGATTGTTTGTGGGAATTAAATGTTATTGGTGAACCCGCCCCTACCAGATTTTACGAATCAATCTTTAACCGGCCGCATTGTCGGGAACATGACGGCATCTCGGATGCTTTGAGTATTAGTTAAAAGCATCACCAATCTGTCTACACCGATACCCATTCCCGCACAATTAGGCATTCCCAAAGATAGCGCTTGAATAAAGTCTTCATCCATTGGATGCGCTTCGTCATCGCCCGCATTTTTCTGCGCCAACTGTTCCTCAAACCGCTTTCTTTGCTCTTTCGGATCGTTTAATTCTGAGAATCCATTCGAGTATTCTGTACCGTTGATAAACAGCTCGAAACGTTCTACAAATCCCGGCTTGCTGCGATGGCCTTTTGCTAAGGGACTGACTTCGACAGGGTAGTCGATGATGAATGTAGGTTGAATGAGTTTGGGAACAACTAATTTGTCAAAAACTGCATAGAGCACGTAGCCTAAACTCTGTTGTTCTAACTTAGACAGGTGCAATTCTAGCTTGGTTGCAGAGGCGATCGCACTTTCCAAGTCCAAACTGTCAAAATCCAGCTCAAACTCGTCTCTGACAGCTTCTACCATCGTTTTCACTTGCCAGTGTTTCCCGCTGAAACCGGGATATTTTTCGCTGTAGTCGAACTTGCGTTCTAAACTAATCGTTTCCCCCTGGTTTTCAATTTCTTTGACATCCCCAAATACCGCCGCCGCCGCGAAACACATCACGTCTTCGACAACTCCTAAAATATCGAAAACATCAGCATAAGCTTGGTAAACTTCCAAAGATGTAAACTCTGGATTGTGGGTGCTGTCAATGCCCTCATTTCTAAATGCTTTCCCTAGTTCAAATACTCGCTCGAAACCGCCGCAAATTGCTCTTTTTAAGAATAATTCGGGAGCCACTCGCAAATACAAATCCACCTCTAAAGCATTGTGGTGAGTGATGAATGGCTTAGCAGCAGCACCGCCGTAAATAGCTTGCAGTGTTGGCGTTTCTATTTCGTAAAAATCGGCTTGCCAGAGATAGGAACGGATGCTTTGAACGATGCGGCTTCGCAGCATAAAACGGTTGAGCGCATCTTGGTTGCTTGCCAAATCCATTTCGCGGTGACGGCGGCAAACTTCGGGGTCGTTAATTCCGTAATAAGAATCGGGAAATTGAATAGTAGCTTTTGATAAAAGCTTTAATTCCCTCACTAAAATAGAAAGTTCTCCCCTGGGGGTGCGGCAGCCGATACCTTCGACGCCGACAAAATCGCCGACATCGAGCAATTTTTTAATTTGTTCAAAGCTCAAACCGACTTCGCCTGTGACGATTGCTTTCTCGATTTTGAGTTGAATCTTGTCTGTGGCGTCTTTTAAATCGATGAAACCAATTTTGCCGCTGTCTCGCTTGGAAGTGATGCGGCCGGCTAATCGCAGGGAAATTTCTTCGGGGTCACTTTCTCCGTTTGCGAGTTCTTTTCCCGGCTGACTAAATATTTCGCGAACTTGTTGGGCTGTGTGCGATCGCGCGTAGGATTCACTGGGATACGGTTCTATGCCTTGCGATCGCAGTTCGTCTACTTTTTGACTGCGGACTTCGGCTTCACTGAGAGTCATTAGTTATTGCCTGATTAAAATTACAAATATCTGACATCTTGCACTATTCTGGCGATCGTGCGATCGGGCGTTGCTCAAAGCAACGCCCCACAAGAAAATTCACTCTTTGTGGAACAGGCATCTTGCCTGTTCGCCATCGAGCTGCAAAATGTCAGAAACACCAAACTCTATCATAACTGGTCAACATAGACCAATTTGTCAGATAATCTAGACACACTGGCGATCGACAGATGCGGAAGGTCAGTAAGGTTTTAATCCTGACGGAAGTCTTCTATCCTCTCCATCCCTCCTACTCCCTCTCCCCAACAGTCAACAGTCAACAGTCAGCAGACAACAATTTGCGATCGACTGCACAAAGCGGCCGAAACATTAAAAAATTAAGTTGTCTGTCGATCGCAACAGGTGAGATGATATGTAGTGCAGCCTCACGGCAGTTCCACAGAAACTGAACAGCAGAAACGCGAGCGATCGAACTCGACTCATCGCTCCTCTGTCAGAATCGACCACACACACTCTCTCTTACATATAAAAACCAGAATTATGGCTGTTGCAACCCAATCACTCGAAGAACTCTGCATCAACTCTATCCGCTTTCTGGCCATCGATGCGGTAGAAAAAGCAAAATCAGGACACCCGGGACTGCCTATGGGCGCTGCCCCTATGGCCTTCGTGCTGTGGGATCGGTTCATGCGGTTCAACCCCAAAAACCCCAAGTGGTTTAATCGCGATCGCTTCGTCCTCTCCGCCGGCCACGGCTGTATGCTACAGTACGCCCTCATGTACTTGACCGGCTACGATAGCGTCACCCTCGACGACATCAAGCAATTTCGTCAGTGGGAATCCAAAACTCCTGGACACCCCGAAAACTTCGTCACCGAAGGCGTAGAAGTTACCACCGGCCCCCTCGGACAAGGAATTGCTAATGCCGTCGGTTTGGCAATGGCAGAAGCTCACCTCGCTGCCAAGTTTAACAAGCCCGACCATAAAATTGTTGACCACTACACCTATGTCATCATGGGTGACGGGTGCCACATGGAAGGCATTTCTGGCGAAGCTTGTTCTTTGGCCGGACACCTGGGACTCGGCAAATTAATTGCCTTGTACGATGACAATCACATTTCTATTGAAGGCGACACCAGCTTGGCCTTTACTGAAGATGTGGGCAAGCGTTTTGAAGCTTACAACTGGCACGTTATTACAGTAGACAATACCGCTCTAGACGAAGATACTAACCTAGAAGCAGTTCACAAAGCTATTGAAGAAGCCAAAAAAGTCACGGACAAACCGTCCATGATTAAAGTCCGCACAGTTATTGGTTACGGTTCTCCTAACAAGCGCAATTCTTACAGTTCTCACGGTGCTGCTTTGGGTACCGATGAAGTGAAAGCAACTCGCGATTTCTTGAAGTGGGAACACGCACCGTTTGAGATTCCTGATGATGCTTTGTCACACTTCCGCAAAGCAGTCGATCGCGGTGCTCAAGCTGAGCAAGAATGGCAGAAAGCTTTTGATGCTTATAAAGCAGCATATCCTGCAGAAGCTGCTGAATATGAGCGCAGCGTTGCCGGCAAACTTCCCGAAGGTTGGGATAAAGTTTTGCCGACATACAACCCGGAAGATAAGGCAGATTCGACTCGGAATCATTCTGGAAAATGTTTGAATGCTTTGGCAGGTGTTCTACCTGAATTGATCGGCGGTTCCGCTGACTTGGCATCTTCCAACATGACTTTGCTTAAGGGTGAAAAAGACTTCCAAAAAGGTCAGTACGAAGGACGTAACCTGCGCTTTGGTGTGCGGGAACACGGCATGGGTGCGATCGCCAACGGTATGCTGTTGCACGGCGGTTTAATTCCTTACTGCGCTACTTTCTTGGTATTTGCTGACTATATGCGGGGAGCAATTCGCCTCTCTGCACTCTCGGAAGCTGGAGTTATTTATGTAATGACTCACGACTCCGTAGCTTTGGGCGAAGACGGCCCCACTCACCAACCGGTAGAAACCATCGCTTCTCTGCGCGTAATTCCAGACTTGTTGGTAATGCGCCCTGCGGATGGTAACGAAACATCCGGCGCTTACAAAGTGGCAGTTGAAAGCCGCACTCGCCCAACTTTAATGGCTTTGTCGCGCCAAAACTTGCCCAATTTGGCTGGAAGTTCGATCGAAGGAACAGCCAAAGGCGCTTACATTTTGTCCGACGACGGCGGCACTCCCGACATCATTTTAATCGGCACCGGCGGCGAAACATACCTCTGCGTTGATGCCGCTGAAAAATTGCGCGCCGCAGGTAATAAAGTGCGCGTAGTTTCGATGCCTTGCTGGGAATTGTTCGACTTACAAGATGCCGCTTACCGCGAATCTGTACTGCCGAAAGCTGTTACTAAACGGTTGGCAGTTGAAGCAGCTTGTAGCTTCGGCTGGGGACGTTATTTGGGTTCCGAAGGCGACAGCATCAGCATCGACACATTCGGCGCTTCTGCACCGGGCCCCGTTGCTTTAGAAAAGTTTGGCTACACCGTTGATAATGTGGTAGCTAAGGCTCAGGCGCTGTTGGGCTAATAGCAGCAGCATAATTTTTGGTGGGGCGGGCTTGGAGCTCGCCCCATTTTTTATAGAAGAAGGAAGTTCGGCAACGGATTCGCTCGACGGATGTAACAGATGTAACGGATTGATGGAAGAAGGCTTTAGTTATTTAGAAGATAAGGAAGAAGAAAGGAAAAGCTAAAATCTAAAATCTCAAATCGGCATCTAGGGTTTCACTTGGTCATACCTCACATCTTGCACCATTGTCAGGAACAGGCAAGATGCCTGTTCCACAAGAAAATTCATCTCTTGTGGAACAGGCATCTTGCCTGTCCATAAAAGGATTGAGAATGGTGCAACATATGAGTTATACCTAACCTAGAGCTCGCTACAGCTCGCGAATCATTGAGAATTGCTATAGTGAACAAACCTGACGGTCAACAGAGTACAGTTAGACCGGAGGCTTCTTTTTCCTTTTTTTCAAAGGCTTTTTATAGTGAGGTAGTTCCACCCCCACTTGCTAATATAGTATCAGAGTATTTCCAGAGCATCAAGGGGTATAAAAGAATAATTGTCGGTTTCCGTACCTACACCCGACGAGCCTTTCATCCCAAAGAGTAATTTATTCGGGGTACTTCGCGCTGCGCTCAGATTAATCCCCTCTAAATATACCGAGGGACTTCCCGGCTGGTAGTTAAGACTTACCGAAGAAAAACCCGTTTCTACAACAATATTCGGTTTGGCAACGAGGCATTTATGAAGAAACCGGGTTTTTAGCCCCCCGTGCCTCCAGAACAGTATATTTTAGAGAGTTAAGATAAGTTATAAGTTATTGCCTTAAATTACTCCTTCCCCATTTGCCATTCCGTTTATGATTTGGAATTTTTTAAATCAGTTGTTATTCACCGGCAATTATATTCCTCAAGGCTACTGTTACCTTTGGCAGCGAGAGCTAGTCGCGCTCCACATAGTGTCAGACTCTATAATTGCCCTGGCCTACTATTCAATACCCCTCTCGTTAATTTATTATTTTATCGGTCAGCGAAAAGACTTGCCCTTCCGCAACATCTTTTGGCTGCTTGCAGCCTTTATTATCTCTTGCGGCACTACTCATATAATGGAAGTTTGGACGCTTTGGCATCCTGTTTATTGGGTTTCTGGCAGTCTGAAAATTATTACCGCCGCAATTTCTGGTTACACCGCATTTGCATTAATTCCTTTCGTTCCCCAAGCATTAACTCTCCTGAGTCCAACTCAATTAGGGATGATCGATTCAATACTGCAAAAAGAAATCATTGAACGTCGAGAAACGGAAGCTCGCTATCAAACTTTAACTGAAGCTTCGCCGGTGGGAATATTTTATGCAGATGCTGGAGGAGACTGCTTGTATGTCAACGAGCGCTGGTGTCAAATTTCGGGAATTACCTGTGATGAAGCTTTGGGCAAAGGGTGGTTGCAAGGCATTCATCCAGACGACCGCGATCGGGTTTTTTCTCAATGGTATAGCGCCGTGCAGCAGAAATTGCCGTTTAAATCTGAGTACCGCTTTCTAGACATTAATAACACTAAAATCAGTTGGATACTCGGTCAAATTGTCGGTCAAATCGGAGAAAATGGGGAGATAAAAAGTTATGTTGGTACTATTACTGATATTACAGAACGCAAGCAGGTAGAAGAGGAAAATCGACGGCTCAATGAAACTCTGGAGCATCGAGTTGCTGAGCGCACGGCTCAAATCGAAATTTCTAACCACAAATTGCAAAAAGAAATAGCTTACCGCGAAAAAATTGCGCTCACTTTGTTGGAATTGACGCAACTGCAAAATGCAATTCTTAATAGCGCTAACTACACAATTATTTCTACAGATCCCGACGGTACAATTAAAACATTTAATCGGGCGGCAGAGCAACTTTTAGGTTATTCGCTAGAAGAAGTGGTGGGGAAAGTCACGGTAGAAATAATTCACGATCCTCTGGAGGTCGCTCAAAGAGCTGAAGTTCTTTCTCAAGAATTGGGAGTGAAAATAGAGCCGGGAATTGAAGCCTTTGTTGCCTTGCCGCGCCGGAAAATCGCTGACGAAAATGAATGGACTTACATTCGCAAAGATGGTTCGCGGTTTCCGGTACTGCTGTCGGTGACTGCCTTATTTGATAGTAACGGAAATATTAACGGTTTTTTGGGTATCGGTCAGGATATTAGCGATCGCAAACAAGCTGAAAAAGAGCTGCGTGACCTCACCAATGCCATGCAAAATGCGGTGGAAGGCATTTCGCGGCTGGATATTGAGGGGCGCTACGTGAAGGTTAACCGAGCTTACGCTCATAAATGCGGTTACGAACCGGAACAAATGCTTGGCATGAAATGGCAGCTTACCGTACATCCGGGCGATGTTGAGATGATGCTCTCAGCTTATCAGGAAATGCTAATTTCTGGCAAAGTAGAAGTTGAAGCTAGAGGAGTCCGAAAAAATAGCTCGTTTTTTTATAAGCAATTAACGATGGTAAAAGCTTGCGACGCACAGGGGATATTTAACGGCCACCACTGTTTTATGAAAGATATCACTGAGCGCAAACTAACTGAAACTGCTTTGCAGGAAAGCGAATTCAAGTACAGGCAAATAGTTGAATTAGCAAAAGAAGGTATTTGGGTAATTGACAGAAATGGCCTCACGACTTACGTGAACAACGCAATGGCGCGAATGCTAGGCTATAGTGAAGTAGAAATGTTCGGGCGGTCGATTTTTGATTTCATGGACGCACCGGAAAAACCACAAGCTATTGATAATGTCGATCGGCGCAAGCAAGGTATTGCTGAACAACACGAATTTAAATTCAAAACCAAGGACGGCAAAGATATTTGGACTGATATGTCTACCAGTTCAGTCATGGACTCCCAGGGTAATCTGCTGTCTTGTTGCGCCTTGGTTTACAACATTACAAGCCGCAAAGAAGCAGAGCAGCAACTGCTGCAACTGACAGAAGATTTGAAGCGTTCCAACGAGGAATTAGAACAATTTGCTTATGTGGCTTCCCACGATTTGCAAGAACCGCTCCGAGCCATTACCAGTTACACTCAATTGCTGGCCCAGCGCTATCAAGGAAATTTGGACGATCGCGCAGATAAGTATATTCATTATATTGTCGATGGCGCCACCAGAATGCAGCAGCTAATTAACGATTTGTTGGCGTATTCGCGCCTGGGAACGAGGGGTCAGGAGTTTGAGCAGGCGGACTGCAAGGCTGTGGTTAAGCAAACTATGTGCAATTTGCAAATTGCGATCGCCGAAACAAAAGCTGTAATCACCTGCGACGCGATGCCAACTGTGATGGCGGATGAATTTCAACTGGTGCAATTATTCCAAAATTTGCTCGCCAACAGCATCAAATTTTGTCGCCAAGATATCCCGTTGATTCATATCGCTGCCTGCCGGCAAGAGAGCGAATGGGTGTTCAGTGTCCGCGATAACGGCATTGGCATCGATCCGCAGTATGCCGATCGCATTTTCATCATTTTTCAACGCCTGCACTCCCGCCGCCAATATTCCGGTACTGGTATAGGTTTGGCGATGTGCAAGCGCATTGTTGAACGCCACGGCGGGCGCATTTGGGTGGAATCTCAAGAGGGAAAAGGAGCGACGTTTTACTTCACTATTCCTATAATTAGTACCTGAAGCCTCAAAATTCAATTTTGTTTTTATACTTTAAAGGATACGCCGGTTATGAGCGATCGAAGCACTGTTAGACCTATAGAGATTCTGCTGATTGAGGATTCTCCCAGCGATGCCGATTTGGCAATAGAAGTCCTCAATCAGGGTAAAATATTGAATAACTTGCATTTTGTGGAGGATGGAGTCGAAGCAATCAAGTTTTTGCGCCGAAAAGAACCCTATCTCAGGGTACCTCGTCCCGATTTGATTTTGCTCGATTTGCATCTGCCGAAAAAAAGCGGTATTGAAGTGCTAGAAGAAATTAAAAGTGACCCAACCTTAAAATTAATTCCTGTAGTGATTCTCAGCACTTCAGCAGCTCCCGAAGATATTTTTAAGTCATACTCCCTCCACGCCAACTGTTACATAACCAAGCCAGTAGACTTCGTAGAATTTACTAAGGTAGTCAGGTTAATTGAGGACTTCTGGCTGGCAGTCGTCAAACTTCCTCTAAATTAAACGAACAAATGCTTTGCTTATGAGCGCTCTAAAAATTTTTAACCTATGGAAATTCTGCTGGTGGATGATTTGCTCAGCGAGGCTGAATGGACTTTATAAAAGCTGGCGATCAGCCAAGCTTTAACAATTTGCATAAGAGTAGAAGATATGGTATCAGGAATATAATTCTTGAATAAAGAAGGCTTGTCTGTTCGCGTTTTCCTCCTAATTTAATTCTGCTTAACTTAAGTTTGCCTCAAAAAACGGTGATAAATATGGATAAAAATCTACTCAGCACTCAAGTTAAAAATGATTCCGGTGGTAATTATGACAACCTCAGCAGCCGATGAAGAGATGCTCAAGTTTTATGCCCTGTCAGCCCGGTGCTACATCACTAAGCCTATCGATTTTAGTCAAGTCGCTAAGCTGGTGAGATGGATTGAGGATTGGTGGCTGGTGGTGGTGACAGTTCCCAAATAATAATTTTCAAGTTGAAAATGGTAAGGGAAAGCAAAAAAGTTTAACCTAAAATTGGTAGAGTAAAAATTTTACAGTCAAAAACGTCTAAGCTATGTGGATTAAGATTCTGTTAGTAGAAGACAATCCTGCTGATGCTGATTTGCTTGCAGAACTGTTAGAAGTATCTGTGGGCGTCCAGTGGGAACTGGTGTCTGTTGAGTTCCTGCATGAGGCGATCGCCCAACTGTGTAAACAACCCTTTGATGTAGTTTTGCTCGACCTTTCTTTGCCAGACAGCCGCGGTTTGGAAACGCTAACTCGCCTGCGGGAAGTTGCTCCTGATGTGCCAATGGTGGTAATGACAGGCTTGGACGATGAGGCGATCGCCCTAGAATCAGTTCGCTTGGGAGCTCAAGACTATATTGTTAAAGGTCAAATTACTACTCAATTATTAGTGCGGACGATCCGCTACGCGATCGAACGATCTCAAACATTTCAAATGCTGCGGGAAAGCGAGCGCCGCTTTCGGGCGATTTTTGACTCGTCGTTTCAGCTAACGAAGCTGCTGACTCCCGAAGGAATTGTGCTGGAAGTGAACGAGACAGCCCTTGATTTTGCCGGATTGCGATCGGAGGGTATTGTGGGCCGCCCGATTTGGGAAATGGCGATTTGGGCCCAGTCGCCACAGGTTTCCGAACAATTGCAATCGGCGATCGGCAAAGCAAGTCGTGGCGAGTTTTTCCGCAGCGAAATCGACTTGTTAGGCAAAAGTGGCCAAATTATGACAGTTGATTTCTCACTGAAACCTGTTAAAAATGAAACAGGACAAGTTTTGCTGCTGATTGCCGAAGCCCGTGACATTAGCGATCGCAAACGAGCAGAAGCGGAAATTCTCAAAGCCCTGGCACGAGAAAAGGAACTTTCACAACTGCGAGCTAAATTTGTCACAATGGTTTCCCACGAGTTCCGCACACCTTTGACAACCATCCAATTTTCGGCGGGATTGCTGCAAGATTACAGCTCTCAGTGGCCCCAAGAGAAAAAATCTACTCATTTTGTGCGGATTCAATTAGCAATTAAACGCATGACAGAGTTATTAGAAGATATCCTCGTAATTGGCAAAATCGAAGCCAATACCTTGCAGTTTCAACCGGTTTCCTTAAACCTCGAAAAATTTTGCCGTCAACTGGTAGAAGAGCAGCAGCTCAACGACAGCAACCAACACCCGATCGCCTTTCAATATGAAGGCGACAACTGCGATGCTCAAATGGATGAAAAACTGCTGCAGCAAATCTTGGGAAATGTCCTCTCAAATGCCATCAAATATTCCCCCGTCGGCAGTACAGTTTCCTTGCACCTCAACTGTCAAAACAAAGACGCTGTTTTCCAAGTTCAAGACCAGGGCATCGGCATTCCCCAAGCCGATCGAGAGCGGATATTAGAAACTTTTTACCGAGCTACAAATGTCGGCACTATTTCGGGAACCGGTCTCGGTTTAGCAATTGTGAAGAGGGCTGTGGAACTTCACGGCGGCCAACTTGCGATCGACAGCCAAGAAGGAAAAGGCACAACTTTCACTATTACCTTGCCTCTAATTTGCCCTCCCAGTCAATAACAACTGAATTATCAACTATATATATCCGCGATTTAACGATTAATTAAGCGCATAACCAACAAACTTATCAAGTGTCTGAACCCAGATTTTTCCAACCAACTACTAACTAAAAGGAGCTATCACCGTGGCTAAGATTTTGGTAATAGAAGACGAAGAAGCGATTAGAGAAAATATTTTAGAGTTGCTGGAAGCCGAGAATTTTGAAGGAATAGGAGCAATTAATGGCAAAGTCGGCATCAAATTGGCGATCGAAAAAATCCCGGATTTAATTTTGTGCGACATGATGATGCCGGAAGTAGACGGTCACGGCGTCATCAAAGCTTTGCGCTCCGAACCCTTGACTGCCACAATTCCGTTTATTTTCCTCACAGCCAAAGCCGATAAAGTTGACGTTCGCACGGGCATGGAACTGGGAGCGGACGATTACATTACTAAGCCCTGTACGCCGCAAGAACTGCTAAAAGCCATTGCTATTAGACTTGAAAAACAAAAAACAATTAGCCGACAATCTCAAAAGACGCTAGACGAATTACGCACTAATATTAGTATGTCACTGCCCCACGAATTGCGGACTCCTTTGAATGCAATTCTGGGTTTTTCTGAGCTAATTCTGTCAGAATATCAGGTCTTAGAGGAATCAGATATCTTAGAGATGATCGGTCAAATTCAAACTTCGGGTCATCGCTTGTATCGGCTAATTCAGAACTTTTTGCTGTATGCAGAACTGGAGATAGCAGCCACAAATCCCGAACGGCTCAAGGAGATGCGAAACAGCGAATTTAGCTGTGTAAAATCTTTGCTGAGTCAAAAAGCGCGACAGCAAGCAAAACACGCGAATAGAACAGACGATTTACAATTAAACTTGCAAGATTCGTCGGTTGCTATTGATTCTGTCAGACTCGCAAAAATTGTTGAAGAACTATTGGACAATGCCTTCAAATTTTCTTTAGAAGGAACGCCTGTTTTATTAAGCAGTTTGGTCGAAAATCAGACTTTTATTCTGTCTGTCAAAGACCAAGGCCGCGGCCTGACTGCCGATCAGATTGCACAGCTAGAAGCTTACAGGCAGTTCGATCGCAAACTTTACCAACAAGCAGGTTTGGGATTGGGCCTGGCTATTGTTCAACGCCTTGTAGAATTGCACGGAGGAGAATTTAAAATAGAAAGTTTGCCGCAGCAAGAAACCATAGTTTGCGTTTCCCTGCCTGTCTAAACAATGATTATTCAGTTTCCAAAAAGAATACAACTGTAGGCAAACTCCCAACCCTTATGGAATAAATCATTGCCAATTCTCAAATCTAAACTCTAATATCATGTCCGGTCGATTACCCAAATCAGGTAGGGGCGGGTTCACCAACAATATCTGCCAATAATTGACCATCTCAAAAACCCGCCCGGCCGGGATATTATGGTCAATCGATCGGACATGATATAAAATGGTATTATGCAGGAGCGATCGCTCCTTTCAGACACCGCTGCATATAAATTTGAGCTACCTTATCATTAGGGTTGATTTCCAAGCAGGCCGAAAACAATCTTATAGCTTCGCCCCAGTTGTCACTATAGTAGAGTACCAAAGCTTGCTCAAAGATTGTCTTTGTCTCTAACTTTTTCTGTCGTAACTCTGGCGGATCGGCGGCAAACACTTCATAAACTGTTACCATCCGCGATTTGCCTTTAACTGATACGCGATCGATCAACCTCAAATCATAAATATCGTTCAAGTGTATAAAAGTATTGTGAGTAATTAACATCGAAACTCCATACTCTTTCGTCAAAGTTTCCACGCGGGAGGCTAAGTTTACCGCATCGCTAATCACCGTGCTGTCCATCCGACTTTGGCCGCCAACCGTGCCTAACATCAAAGAACCCGTATTGATTCCTATGCCAATTTGCAGCGGCGGGCGATCGGGTCGATTGCGACTCATATTATACTCGTTAAGCTGTTCTAGCATAGCAATTCCAGCTTTCACAGCATCGTCCGCACTGCCATCAAACAGCGCCATAATCGCATCGCCAATGTATTTATCAATAAAACCAAAATTCCCAGTAATTGCCGGTTCCATTCGCGACAAATAACCATTAATAAATTGAAAATTTTCTTCAGGGCTCATCGTTTCAGAAAGAGAAGTGAAATCGCGAATATCTGAAAACAGCACCGACATTTCTTTCTGTACCTGATCGCCTAATTTTACTTCCAGAATACTTTCATATCCCAGAAAGTGGAGAAATTCGTGCGGTACAAACCGCCCGTAAGCATCTGTTAATTTTTCTTCCGCTGCTAAAGCTTTTTCCAAATCGTCTGTGAATTGGCGGCGCTCGGTTTCTACCTCTAGACGTTCCGTGATGTCTTGAAAAGCGGCGAGCGCGTAAACTATGTTTTTCCGTTCGTCGTAGATTGGAGTCGCCCAAACCTCGATCGGCACAATCCGATCCGACCCACGAATTTCTAGATCGTCCATACGCACAAATTCTCCCCGCAACGCCCGAACAATCGGTTGGCTATCCCTCGGGTACAATTGATTAGTTCGAGCGTCGTAAAAATGATAAGCTTCAGGAAATTGGTCAGTATCCCCATCAAAAATTAAACCTTGGGCTAGTATCCTTTCGCCCCAAGAATTCATGTAAAAAGGTTGACCGTTACCCTCCACAACAAATATTCCCACCGGCATCGCTTCCAGGAATTGAGTCAATCGGCTTTCGTTTTCTGACAGTGCCTCGTTTAACTTTTCTTCGGCTGCCAAAGCTTTTTCTAAATCAGTAGTAAACCTGATTCGTTCCACTTCCACCTCTCTTTGCAAACTAATATCCTTAGCAAAACCCTGGTAGTAAAGCACTTCACCGTTAGCATCATAAACTGTGCGCGCATACTCAGAAATCCAGATAATGCTGCCATCTCGACAGTAAACCTGAGACTCAAACTCACACAGAGTACCGTGCTGTTTCATGAGCGCCAGAAACTGTTGACGGCGGTTCGGTTCCACGTACAATTGCTGCTGAATATCATGAATACTTTCTATCAGTTCGGACGGGGAATCGTAGCCGTACATTTCCGCCAGAGCAGGATTCGCACTGATAAATAGTCCGTCCGGCGTCGTCTGAAAAATACCTTCGAGAGCATTTTCAAATAGGCCGCGATACTTCTCTTCAGCTTGAATTAGCGCCGCTTCAGCTTCCTTGCGTTCAGTTATGTCACTAAAAGCAATAATCGCAGAGGAAATGTCGCCTGTAGAATCATAAATTGGAGTTGCCCAACTCTCTACAGGAATAATCTTGTCGCCAGTCCGAATTTCTACAGCCTCAGTCCGCACATTTTCGCCCCGAAGCGCCCGCATTATTGGCAATTCTTCCACGGGCCATCTTTGATTAGTTCCGGTTTTATAGAATTGATAAATTGCTGCATTCTGCTCCGAATTAATAGGCGGCACACTGCCTTTGCCAAATACCTCCCGTGCCTTCTGATTTGCGTAAAAAGATTGACCGTTCGCATCAAGCACGCACACCCCTAACGGCATAGCTTCCAGGTATTGCGTCAACCGACTTTCGTTTTCGTGGAGTTGGGCAATCAGGATCGCTTGCTGGCGATTTAATTTTGCCAGCTCCTGATTCATCTCTTGAAGTTCTCTTTGTTTTTCAGCTAATTGTTTATCTTGAAAATATCTGTATATTGCCTCAGTCACAGTTAATTTTAAGTCATCACCTTGCCAAGGCTTAGATATGTATCGGTACAATTTAGCATAGTTAATAGCATTGGTTACCGCCTCCAAATCAGCCTGCCCCGTCAGCATAATCTTGAGAGTGTTCGGCGAGATGGCATGAACGTTTCTTAAGAGTTCATCTCCTTTCATATTAGGCATGATATGGTCGGAAATAACCACAGGAACTTCATACTGTTCTGCTAAAAGTTCTGCCAGCAGCTCTAAAGCTTCTTCGCCGCTTTGGGCCGTTTCAATTAAATATTTATCTTCAAAGGCTTTTAGCAGGTCTATTTCCAGACTATCGAGTATAGTCTGCTCATCATCGACACAAATAATGACTGGTTTTTTCATAAATTTGCTAGACCAGACTTAATCGCTGCAATTAATTCTTGACTTTGCCAAGGTTTTTGTATAAAAGCATGAAGATTGGCTTGAATTTTGGCTCGTTCGATTGCTTCTTTGTCTGCTTGCCCCGTCAGCATCACTTTCACAATTTGCGGATATTTGTGATGGATTTTAATCAGCAACTCATCTCCTTTCATTCCGGGCATCAACCAATCAGAGACAATCACTAGAATCTTAACCTCAGCTTCATATAGCTCTTCAATAATCTCCAGGGCTTCGGCAGCACTTTCAGCAAATTCGCAAAGATATTTACCGTTAAATGCCTGTTGCAGTTCAATTTCCAGACTTTCCAACACCCCTAATTCATCGTCAACACACAAAATTGCTGGTTTAGACATCGCTAGTTTCCTTCTTTAGTTTGGGAGGGTGAACCCCGATGGGTAAGCACACCGTTTTCCAACTTCTACATTCCGCGCGGGTAGACGGCAAATTTTTAGCCCCCGACTTCACTCAGGGGCGCTTTACCTACTCTGTTACATTAATCGGCAAAGATACTGTAAATGCAGTTTTACCGGGTACGGACTCCACATCAATTTGACCCTGATGTTTTTCAATTATTTTTTTGACAATATCCAGTCCCAACCCGCTGCCTTCTCCCGCAGGTTTTGTAGTAAAAAACGGCTCAAAAATTTTCGGAATAATCTCCGGTTGAATCCCCTTACCGCTGTCAATAATTTTTACCAAGACGCTGGTATCTTGCTGTACCGCGTCAATTGTTAAAGTTCCGTGATTGTCCATCGCTTGTAAGGCATTGTGAATTAAATTTGTCCAAACTTGATTGAGTTCATCGGGATAACACAGTACCGCCGGCAATTGAGCTTGATAGTTTCTGACAACTTCCACACCCTGCTTGATTTGGTTTTGATAAAGAGTTAATACAGTTTCAATTCCCTCCGTAATATTCACCTGTATTTTTTCTCCATTTACATCGTAACGCGCATAATTTTTCAGAGCAAAGACGACTTTTGCGGCCCGTTCAGTAGCGGTAGCGATGGTTCGGGCGCTTCTGTGAATGCTAGCAAAGTCGTAGGCCGTTTTTATAATATTTTCGCTGTCAGGGTCTTTGAGCAACGGCAAGAATTCTTGCAGATTTTCCTGCAATCCGATATTGACTAAAATGCTAGCAAGGCTGTCAGCATTTTCAATCCCTTCCGACTCTAGTTGCTGCTTCACGCCTTTTTTCAATCCCCGTTTTTCTCGCGTAGATAAAGAGTAAGTTTGTTTGCTGGAACTGTACATCAAACTCACGAAATCCTGCTGGCGTTCGGTTGATAGTTCTTTAAAAAAAACTGGCAAACTTTCAAGATTATTATCCAAAAAGCTGGTAATATTTCCAATAGACGATCGAATCGCCCCCAATGGCGTATTAATTTCGTGAGCAATGCCCGCAATCAGTTGCCCTAATGCCGCCATTTTTTCTGATTGCACTAATTGATTCTGAGTAGCTTGCAGTTGGTGTAAAGTAACTGTAAGTTCATTGTTTTTCTGTTGGAGTTTTTTTCGCAACTGGCAGATTGCTAAATGGGTTTCTACCCTCACTAGAACCTCTTCCACCTGAAAGGGCTTGGTAATATAATCTACCCCGCCCACAGCAAATGCTTTGACCTTATCTAGTACGTCATTAACCGCGCTAATAAAAATCACCGGGATGTCGCAAGTTCGTTGATCGGCTTTGATTTTTTCGCAAACTTCATATCCATTCATTTCGGGCATCATAATATCCAGCAAAATCAAATCGGGAGGCATACCTTTTGCCGCCGAAAGCGCTAAATCGCCGCTAGGTACGGGGCGCACTTTATAGCCCTTGCCATTCAAAATTCCGGCTAGCAGCCGCAAATTAGCTGGGGTGTCGTCAACTACTAAAATATTACCGCGATCGGTGCTAGGAATGTCGTTATTCATGGGATATTGCTTCCGAGATTAAATTTAAAACTTTGTCGTACTCAAAATTTTCTATACAATTTGCGATCGCACCGGCCGTTACTGCATCCTTTAATCGAATTTGCTCGATCGAGCTATCAATTAAATCCATATCTGCATTGAGTATCGCTAGCTTTAAACCAGCTACCAGTGCATCAGGCAATTTCACGAAATCAGCCGCACTCATTGCGCGATCGCCCTCTTTGATTGCCGATAAATTAGTTTGACCAGGCTCTTCATAAATATAGCGCACTCCGATATGTTTGTGCATAGCATCAAAAATATCGGCTTCCCGGAAAGGCTTCCTCATAAAAGCATCGCAGCCCGCCGATAAAATAACTGCCCGTTCTTCCTCCAAAACACTCGCTGTCAGCGCAATAATCGCAGTAGCTTCACCTTTAATAGTGCTTTTAATGTATTTCGTAGCTTCGTAGCCGTCCATCACAGGCATTCTGATGTCCATCCAAATTAGATGCGGTTCCCAACTCTCCCAAATCTCAATAGCTTCTTGACCGTTATTAGCTTCTTTTAGTTCAAAACCCAGAGACTGGAGGATTTTAATTAACAATTGGCGATTTAGCGGTTTGTCGTCTACTATCAAAATTCGATAGGTGTTTTGGTTTGGTGCCAGGGCAATAACATTGCGGGTCGGTTTTGCGCTTTCAATATCAGGCGCATTGACCCCACTAACTTGAATGTCAAACTTAAAATTAGTTCCCTTGCCAACAGCAGAAGAGACGCTCATTTCGCCGCCCATTAATTCCACAAATTTGCGGCTGATTGGCAATCCCAAGCCTGTACCTTCTTGCGAATCTTTACCTGTCTTAGTTTGCACGAAAGCTTCAAAAATATCATCTAATTCATTGGTAGCAATACCGGGGCCAGTATCTTCGACTTCAAAATGGAGGAAGAAGGAAGAGGCAGAAGCCACCTCGTCATTTTGGGGTACAAAAATCTGATTTTCCGACTGACTAACTTGAGATATCTTAAGACCATTACTTGGGGTAATTTCTGTATTTGTTGATGGTTCAGGATCATCAACTTTTCCCCCTTCTGCCTGCTGATTTATGCCTGACGACTGCTTGCTAACTCGGACCCATACACCGCCCTTCTCGGTAAATTTAAGAGAGTTATTGAGCAGATTAATTAAGATTTGCCGCAATTTCAACTCGTCAGTTTCTACGTATTGTGGCACTTCGAGACTGCGCTCAAAAACTAACTGCAACTGCTTGTCAGCAGCTTTGATTTTAAACATATCTTCCAAGTCGTTTAGCAGGCGATAGAGGTCGAATTTTTTGGGATTTAGGGTGGTGCGCCCCGATTCAATTTTAGATAAATCTAGCACGTTATTAATCAGGGTGAGCAGGTGTTCTCCGCTGCTGCTAATTATGCTAATATTTTCTTGATGTTCTGGGGATAGAGTTTGGCTGCGAGTCATCAGTTGGGAAAAGCCGAGAATTGCATTGAGAGGCGATCGCAATTCGTGGCTCATATTAGCAAGAAATGTGCTTTTAGCTTGGTTCGCTACTTCCGCTTTGTCTTTAGCTATAGCCAATTCTGCCGTCCGCTCTTGCACTCGCTGTTCTAAAGTTTCAAAAGATTGTTGCAGTTGTTGAGCCATGCTGTTAAATGACTTGGCTAATTCCCCCAATTCATCAGAACGTTCGCTTTCTACTGTTTTGTCCCATTCACCTTTAGCAATACTTTTGGCGGCTGTATTTAAGCTCAAAATAGGATTTGTCACCCACTGAGAAGTCAGAATGCCGATCGCCACAGCTACTCCTAAAGCTGCGAAACAAAGCAAAACCGCTGTGTGGGTATTGGCATCGATTTCTTTGGTAAAATCTGCTTCGGGAACAACTACGACAATCAGCCAGTCTAAACCTTTGCCGTCTTGGAACGGCAGGACTTTTAAAAATTGTCGCTTGTCATCTATTTCAAAGCTCAATAACTCTGGTCTTTTAATTTGGTCTAATTTTTTAAACTTTGCAGTCAAATATTTAGCTGTCGCTTGAGTAAAATGGTTGCTGCTTTCTTCCATTTTAAACAATTGTCTTTCATTACCTTTAGTACGAAACGGTTTTTCTGTTGTGGAAGTTGCTAACAAAGTACCCTGGCGATCGACAATAAATGTTTGACCGGATTTGCCCACTTTGAGACTGTTGAGAAATCTTCCAATATGGTCGAGACGCAAAGCAGCAAATAATACTCCTTCTAGCTGATTTATGTCGCTGTATACGGGTTGGAGAGCACTGATAAGTAATGTCGGTTCTAGTAAGGAAACATAAACCGAACTCCAAGTGGGTTTGCCGACTTCTACGGCTTTTTTGTACGCAGGATGTTGCCGATTATCATAGTTTTTGGCAAGGGTGGTAACTGTAGTGCGATCGCCTCGCTCGTTCGTATTGTAAGAATTAAAATTTAACCCAGTAGATGTGTCTATCACATTCATCGTTCGGGAGCCGTTAGAAAGTTGTTCACCGGATCTATAATCTCCCTTCTCGTTGCCAACCGAGGTAAAATTGATATATGGATATAATTGTACTTGTCGCCAAAGATATTTCTCCCAAGCTGATAAGTTTTCCATCTTTAACAAGCCGAGCTTGACAGCATCCAGCTTGGTTTGATTGATTTGATGGGGAGTTGTCAGGTAAACTTGGAGGTTTTGCTCGACACGCAAACTCACCTCGCTCATTAACTGACTGGCAAGGTTATTAACTGCTTTTTGTCCGTTTCTAAAAGACAGATATCCGACGAGTCCCACGGCTCCCACTATTTGCAGTACAAATGGAACTATGAGAACAGTTCGCAGCGGTAATTTGTCTAAAATTTTAGAAACCATAAAATTGAGAGGTTGGATGAACTTAGTCTAGAACCGTATTTGCACAACCGGTCTTAACAGCAGCCGCCTTTATTTCCTGCCGATTAGCTAGGGGGAATTGATGCGGCCTATTTTAGCTGTGGTAGATGCTCGACGGCGATCGAATGTGAACCTAATGTTTGCTCGATTAAAGTCTATTATTTTACCCATTGTCGTATTATTGTCACCATTTAGGTAGAATTTGCAGTCTCTGGCTTCGAGAACTGCCTGATACCCGATCGCGCGGGCGAGTTTAACCCGCATGGCTCAAGCGGTTTGGAGACAGCTCAGGAAATTTGCGATCGCACTCGCCATTTTCCGCAAGACGTGTTATACTCTAGAAAGTCGAGGGCACGTAGCTCAGTGGATAGAGCATCAGGTTCCGGTCCTGAGGGTCGGGGGTTCAAATCCCTCCGTGCTCACTTTCTATGTCTTTTGCGGAGTAAGGGTTTCAGGTTAATTGTATTACCGACAGTCCTATTTTCCGCTCAAATTTCGCTCCCATCTGTTCCAAGTATCTCCAAAACTGCCTCCATATCTGCCAAGTTTGCGCCGGACTTTTTGCGCCGCGCTTTCAACTGGTTGAGCAAGTCGGCCGGCTCTGGAAATTTTGCGACGGTCGGAGCCGAGTTTTTATTTTCTTCCCGATCGCGCCGCGCTTCCTTGAGCTCTTGCTCCAGCATCTGAACCTTCAGCCCCAAATCGCCGTTGCGCTCGTGTAACTGATTCAGTTCCTTGTCCCATTCTGCAAGTTGCTTGTTGGCTGCTTTCAATTCCTGCCTGAGTGATTCATCGTTGCCGTCACTCAGGCACTCAATTTTCCCAGCCGTTCCTCAATGGCGGCCATCCGTTCCATCACCGGGTCAAGGCTTGAACTTACAACTTTGTCTACAATGTCTACAATGTCTGTAGACACGACGCTATCATTGCTTCGTGTAGACAAATCTGTAGACACTGTAGACGGCGCGTTAGTGTCGCTTGGTGTAGACAGCGTTGTAGACGTGCCTGATACTTCCTTAAGAATGCGTTGTGCAGCTTGACTCACCGACTCACCATCTAGTTTCTGAGCTTCTATCCAGTTCAGGAAGTGACCGGAAGCCCTGAACGATACGACTTGACTTTGACTCATTGTAGACACCTGTATACAGTATTTGTCTACAATAACTGATAGCTGTCTACACTGTCAACATATTGTAGACAAAACTTGTAGACACAAAAATCCCCCAGTTAAGGGGGATAGGATTGAGCCGTTAGTTGTCAGGCAGTGGCTAAATTTTCCGCAGGTCACAGAACAGCATTGAGATTATCCGGCCGCCCTTGTGTTTTTCTCGCTCTTGCCAGTCAACCTTGCAACTGATGCTCGTGTGAATCTCAACGATGCGGCCGTGCCAGTTATAGCTAGAGTCCTCTGGTTTGTTGCCAGCCACTTTGTCTCCGACCCTGAAGGCTTTGAGCGGGTCTGAACAGGGGATGCCTGTGAGTAACTCTGTCAGTTTTTGCTTGTCGGAGTCGGAAAGTTTAGAGAAAGAATTGCAAAAGTCTAAAATAGTTGGCAAAACTGCTTCACTTGCTTCACTTGTTCTGCTAGTAAGGGTTGTAGGTTCACTCATTGCTTCACTCGGTTTAGTGAGTGAAGCAGCAAGTGAAGCTGTATCCCTTTCACCGTGGGAGAGTGAAGCAAGTGAAGCAAAAGTCTGCACAATTCCAGACAAATAGAATTGCCCTTTAAGTGGATCAAGGCTGCCACCCTCCGTATGCCGTACTTTTTGAAGCTTAGGGAAAATCTCTGAAAACCTTGCAAACACTTGATTTATGGCTTTTACAGGCGTGTCGTATTTGTTGGGTAGGTCATGCCAAATCAGTTTATCCTTGCGCTCGCCATTGCCCGATTCAATTTCTAGTGTCCCCGTTTCTACGTACCACTCTTGGAGACGTTCCCACAAATCCTTGATGTAGACGCGGCCGCCAGCTTGTGCCTCAATGCCGGCGTCGCGGACGAACTGCCAAAGGTGGCGGCTTTCCTCCTGAGCCTTCTGCATCGCTTCCTTGGTTGCCTTGTAGTCGATACCCTCGGAAAGTAGCAGCGGCCACCGCTCCAACATCTTGTTGAGCATAGCGGGTGCAATCTGTTCCAAAATGAACTTTTCATCATCCTTGAAGCGCGGGTCAGCTTCTAATTGCCCCTCAGCAGCGATCGCGTTTTTGGCGTAGGTCTTTTCAAAATTCAGAATTCCGTACCGACCCTCGATCGCCTCGGTTCCTCCGGTGATGGATGGCAACTTATTGCAATTAGCAAAGAAAGTAGCAATCGGCTTGTATTCGTGGCTGTCCTTACCTTTGGGTTCAATGTCGATCGGGTCACCAGTAATGAACTGCTTAAGACTCTGAATATTGTCTAGGTCTACTTTTGCAGTGTTCTCTGAAGCCCAGTTACAGACACCCCCTAGCAGACCCGACAGATTAAACTTGCGGCCGGTGTCATAGGCTCTGAAGTCAGACAAAGACTTCCCAGTCATTCCATTTCCATAAACCGCAGCGAGCACGGCGCGCAAAGTGTCCTTACCATTGGAGCCTTCGCCGTGACAGAGCAAACCTTTTACCCCCCGCCCCGTCAACTTTGAGCGCACCAGTTTTAGGTTGAGTGCAGCAGCAGCCGTCCGCAGGAAAATTTCTCGCTGCGAGGGCTCCAAACATTCTAAAAGGCGATCGCAATCTGCCGGGTCAATAGTGGGGTCATATTTACACCCAACATAGGTGTAGATGTTGTTTGGATCATGTGGCTCTACCTTATAAGTGCCGTCAGGATTGACTTTGATTACCCCATTAAGGGTATTCAAGCCATCAGGATTAATCGTGTTTGGATCTACCGCAAACCCTGCAATTACCCAGTCATAGACCTGGTTAATGCTTGCAGAATTTGCATATTTCTTGCGAGGGACTGATCGAACCATCTCAACGTAGTTACTCAGATAATCCCGGATACGTCGCTTCTCTACCACTTCTAAGCGCAATTCGTAATGAGTGCCAGTGAATCGATAAAGTAGCCCCGCGATAGATACCCAGTGACCCTCAGAATAGAGATATTCCTCGGCTTTTAGTACAAAGTTTTGCTCTCCGACAGGCGCTGTATCTGGGATGTAGTCGCTTTCACTACCAGAAGATGACAAGGATACTACATTCTCATGTGTGCGCGGGTGAGGAGTTAGAGAATTATTAGGGTTTGTGTCATTTTTGCGATCGGCTTTCTTGAGCTGTTTCTCCCACTTGGCTAGAGTTGGCGCGCTTGCTACAGCCTCCTTGAATGCCTCACCACCGTTAGCTTTGATAAAATCATCCATCCCTTTAAACTTGGTATCCCAAACCGTGACGTGTACCTCGCAACCCTCTTGTTCCAGTAAGCGGCCAAACTTCAAAATGGCTGCACGGCAAGATGGGTTGGCCGCATAGTCGGAGTCAAAGTCGATGTAGTGGATGGTGTCGGGCTGTGCCCACTCCCTGACAAACCTTGCCAGTTTTCCGTCTTTACCCCAATTCCAAACACCCGTGAGTGCGATAACAGCTAGGTCAAGACTTAAACCAGCGCCGGACTTTTTGGCTCCCTCTGTCCAATGACGGGGGATGGATTTGTCAGCGTGAACTTTTGCCCAATAATCTTTATCGGGCATCGCTAGGAAGATTGCGTCGGGCTCCATGCCGCTACCTGTGAGGTATTTGCGCTCCTTGGAACCTTCGGGATGATGTGGTTTGTCGGGCTTGCCTTGGCCGTACCGCGTACCCATAAATACGCCTGTCCGCCAGTTAACGCCACGATACCACCAGCCCCCTGTTTTAATGGGTTCTTTGGGGCATACCCGCTCGTTGAGTTCTTTGACGGTCAGCGATTCGATGTTGAGACGTGCGATCGCTTCCGATACGGCTGAGCCTTCAACCCATTCAGTTAGGTGCTTCGGGATAAAAGGATTGAAATTTTGAGATGCAGAATTTGACCCGGTGGGGTAGGATGTAGTCATATGCCCTCCTTTGGGCGACGTGATCTAAAAGACTGCTGCGACCTGGGTACCAATCAGAAGCAGCGGTTTTTTAGTGGGTTAAAAAGTTTGGAGCCACGCATAAGCATGAGGTACCGCTCCGCAAAGTTAATAAGCGGACGCGGGTACACTGTCGGTATGGCTGACACCTATCAAGCCATTGCAGAATTTAGGGATGAGAAGAAGATTTTTCAAGAGTTGGATGAAACGCCTGACACACGCGGATAGGACTACAAACCTTACCCACGCCAACTCTTCCGCCTCAATATGCCCAACCCTGGGAAACCGCTCGCCCCAGAAATGCTTCAGAAACCACCGCAACCATACCCGCCACTCTCGGCGGATTTGTGCTTTTTCTTTTGGTGTTAGTGGGGGCAGGATGGGCATAGGGATATTTTACGGTGCTGGCTCACTTCGTCAAAATGGGCAACTTTTCGTCGCAACACTTCTTAACTTTTTGGAAACCTATTAGGTTTGCGTGCAAAAAACGCTTAAAAACGCCCCTAAATTAAGCCTTCTAAGTGATGGGTTTGCTCGGCTGATTGAATATTATCTCGCACGTTGGAAATTCGTGGCCGGGAGGCAGACCGTAACCAGCCCCTCCCTTTTTTTTGGCCGCTACCGATCGCCCTGACCACCCAAAACCGCATCCCACGGTCGAGGTTGTGGTTCCCCTGGTGTTGGCGGGGCTACTACCCCAAGCTGAGGCAATTGCAAGTCGTTGAGGTAGTAAGCGTACTGATTGTCCTCCCCTCGTTGCGGGTAAAACTTGCCGTTAGTTTTCCAAAAGAAATCTTTACCTCGCAAAACCGCCAATACTAACTCTATTTCTGACTTAGTACCAGTCAATCTTAGGGCTGCTGCTGTTGGTATATTCGGCTGTCTAGTCATCACCTTCCCCCTTCACAAACGGCATCAAGAATTCATACTCAGCCTTCGCGTCCCGGTAGGCTTGGCTACTGCCGGCTGACACTCCCCAAACTTCTTTAAGGATTTTATTTTTGCCGGTGATGCCTTTCGCGTGACATTGCAGAATTAATTCAATTTGTT
The DNA here is from genome assembly GCF_036702475.1 of Microcoleus sp. D2_18a_B4. Classification (NCBI taxonomy): domain Bacteria; kingdom Bacillati; phylum Cyanobacteriota; class Cyanophyceae; order Oscillatoriales; family Microcoleaceae; genus Microcoleus; species Microcoleus sp. D2_18a_B4. The sequence continues at coordinate 34,514 of NZ_JAUBTL010000015.1, read as the reverse complement.
CGCGCTGCCTAGTGGATAGATTCACCACTGCGAGTTCGCCAGAATTGCTAGAAGTATGATTCAGCAACAGTTCTAGTGATTCTTTTATCGAATTTAGTTCTGCCTCTTTTTCGTCGGTTCGTTCGTCTGTTGCCAGAATTTGTTCGGCTTCCTGCTGTCTTTGTTGCTGGGAAACGTAGGCTGATGTACTAATTTCATCAATTACATCAGCAGTAATGGCGCGAGTTTTGATTTCTTCAATTTCACTTTCTTCTGCCAATTTACGGGCAATATTTCCCGCAGTGATGGCACAGGCAACAGCGCCACACAATGACAGCCCCTGCATAGATTTGTGCCAGCCGATACGCTTATCAAGTGCAGTCAGAGGAGCCAACCATAAGGCTAATGCAGCCCCGCTCAATACCCACATCTTTAACTGCATAGAAATACCCCCGCGCCAATAACAGCCATTGCCAGCGCTGTCAGTAGTAAAGCCTGCAAGTTCGCCACGGAAATCTTGAGCCAGCCACTAACCGAAAAATCTAGGAGCCAACACAAACCCCATAAAATAAATGCTGCTGCTGCCAAAAATGCGATCGCTCTTTGCGACATCGGATGCAACGACGCTATCCACCCCAAAAGAGAGGAAGCGGCGCACCCGGCAATGAAATAGTTTGCCAAGCTTGCCGCTCTCATTAGTGTTTACCTCCTAACACGGCATCCCACGGGCGAGGCTGAGGGGTAGGTAAGGCGGGGGGACGGAAATTCTCCAAGGTATAGGAGCATCGGTTGCGCCCAAAAGGGGAATTTGATATTTCCACAAAGTGGGCCAGGTCAAAGGTAAAACCGTTAGCTCGTAAAGCTTCTACCAATTTCTTCACTTCTTTTTTGTTGCCGGAAAGCCACATATATTCCATTAGCTTGCGCCTCCCGTCAGTTTGGCTTTTATCGCATCAATCCGAGTACGCGCGTCGCTGTCAGCCTTATCAATCCCTAAACCCAGCCGCGCATAACCGGGTCGGAGGTTATGCAACTTTTTCGCCAAACCAGCGTTAGCGCGTATCTTGCCTAGCTCATTCTCAGCAACTGCGCCCTCATATTTGCGGTGTTCTTTGTGAACTGTTTTGTCAGCCACTTCAATCTTGCTCAAAGCTTTGTAAGCGCGTTTAGACTGCCGTGCACCGTCTGTTTTCTCCTTTGCCAAATCCTTCATTGCGTCCGCTTCTTCCTTTGTGAAATAGCGCGGTGCTGGCACAACTGGAACACTACGAACTGAGTCAAAGTTACCAGGATTGGACGGCGTTATAACGCTTGTGTCAGTGCTTGCCAGAACTTTTGATTTGTCAATAGCGTGTCCGCCGTCGTTGCTGGCAGTAAGTTTTCCAGCATCAGAATTGCCGCCAAAAAGGCGTAGTTGTAAGCTCATAATTTTGTCCCGATTTGAATGTTGATGCGAACTGGGGAGGGAAATAAATTCAAGGGATTGATTTGTCGCCACATAGACATTGCCAGCACAAACACTCCCGCCGATGCGAGTACAAGTGCGATGAGTTGAGAGAAGTCAACCCAGTCTAAAAAGCTGGTGGAATTCTGGCGGGTGAAACCGCACACAGGGAACGAACCGTCGTTAGTCCAATCTAGGGTGTCTACAGTGTCTATATTCACTGTGTCAAGCGGTTCAGATGTCGCCTCTACACTGTCTACGTTTATACTGTCTACAGTGTCTACATTCACTGTGTCAAGCGATTCACCGTCAACGAGGTACAGTTCTAGCAGCGCTTCCCACGTAGCAGTTTTAGAAAGCTTCCCGAACTGCTTGGCGTCTTCATTGGTGAAGCCACGGTCATAGGCGATCGCCTTTAATTGGTCAATGCGACGGTAGCTAACGATGGGTTTAGTCAGGGTCATACTTCGCCATCCCCAGTTAGCGCGGACTTCTGCACGTATCCAATTCCCGACAAGTAAGTACATCCATGTCGCGCGGTTGCACCACGTTCCGTGTACCGCTGTCTCCGAAGCTTGGGGAAAATCTCACAAAATCTCCGGTACACCTGGTTAATGGCTTTTACAGGGCAGTCGCGTTTGTTTGAGAGTTCACGCCAAGTTAACTTCTCTTTGCCCTTGACAGTCTCAACTTTCAGTACCCCAGTTTTGACGTACCAGTCGCGCAATTGCTGCCAGAGGTCAATAAGGTCAATTCGACTATCGGGTTGATATTCCAAACCGACTTCACGGACAAATTCCATCAAATGACTGGTGCTGCGCGGTGTCCACTTGGGCTGCTTCTTGTCCTTTGCCTTGGTTTTACCGAGGCTAGCTAGGGCTGTTGCCAGCATTTTTTGCTGTTCTGCCAGCATTTTTTGCTGTTCGTTGATGACATCAACTTGGCTCTGTGCAAGCTCTATGAACTGAGATAATTGGGGGTCAAAAACCTGTTCAGTGGAATGAGAATAGCTTCCTGTTCGACGGATGCTAGGTAGCACTTCCTCAAAAACCCAGACTCGGAACCGTTGAGCCGCTGGCTTGTCCGATCGGAAAATGAGCTCATAAAGACCTGGCTCTGTCACGGTGAGCATTTGTTGCTGACCTCCAAGGGTATGTATTGAACACATACCCTTCCAACTGTCAGGCATCTTCGCAACCCGACGGCTGAGGGTACTCTGGTCAATACCTAGAACAGCACCCACGTCAGCGGCTATCCACTCAGGGGTATCGGTTGAACCGATACCCTTTACCTTGATTTCTTGACCCTCAAAATCGAAAATTGATAGTTCAGTCATTGCAAAACCTCGCAAACTCAATCATTAAGAGTTGCGATCGTCCGCAAAGACAACCGTCTAAAAATGTCATAATTTATCGGCTCCAACCGTTGTACCTGAACGTTTGGGGAAGTCGTGGTTTGGCTAGCATTGCAAGTGCTCGTCAACCGCGCATCAATCTTCCTTAGTTACTCACGATTGCAGACTTACAGTTCCTTGTCAACATAGGGACTGTAAAGTTTTGTTTCAAATTATTCGGTGAGTAATTCCATCACTTCGTCGGGCGTAATGCCGTAAATAGCGGCTAGCAGCTTGATACTTTTTCCGTCACTTCCCAACTGTTTAAGCACCCCGATTGCACTACCCAAAGGAATAGCTTCCTTCGTAGACTGAGTTAATAAATCAATAGTTGTCTCAGTGTTAGCGCGACGCTTGTAAACAGTTTCATTCATCTGTGGTGAATGCCCCAGACTTTTAGCTCTTGTTTCCTGAGACATTCCAGCCATTTGACCACTGAGATTAGCGAGATGACGTAAAGCGTGGGTTTGAGTAAAACCTTTATTCCATCTTCTTAAAATATTTTGGGCGCGGTCACTATACAGTCCAGCAATTGTTTTCGGATTACTTGATAGCGTACCAATCTCAGGCAATTGACCTGACTTAATTTCTAAGCATTCTATCAAGTCGAGATGAGTAGGAGGAAGCATCGGCACACACAGTCGGTAGCCAGTTTTAGTCGTCGTATCGAGCAATGTCCTGTCACCCACTACAGCAATCATCTTTATATTGCTTGGCTCAATCAGTGCCGGGATAATAACGCCGTCCTTTGTTTTGAAAGGTTTGTCAATGTTCTGAATAGCAAACACTTCATGAACCCGAAAGCCATACACCATCTGCATTGAGAACACCCACAGCCACCGTTTGCGCGATTCCAGATGGTATCGCTTATCATCTGAGACACTGAGAACCTGAATGCGAAGCTTGAGAAAATCATCAACTGATAAGGTTTGAAGGTCTTCCCGAAATTCTGTTTGCGTACCGTCAATCTCTTTAAGTCTACCCAGTAACTCAGTATCGCCAATAGTCTCGGCTAGTTTTTTCATGGCACACAAGCAGTTCTTAAAGCATTTAGTTCCTTGCTTCTTAATGTGAACGACAGCCAAAATATCCCCTGAGTTTATAATCGCCTCCCTGGGTAACAGTTTAAAATATTGTCCGTAAACACATCCCCAAGAGCTTTGATGGCTAGCATTATTCCTGTCACGTTTTTGGCGGCGTTTAGTACGTCCCTCCCAGTATTCTTTCTCTACTTTTGCTATCGCCTCACCAAACGTCATCAAATCATTTTTGATAACATTTTTATCCAAAATAACATCATCATACCAGGCTAAAAATCGGCTCTCGCTAGAGAATGATTGCAAAGCGCTAGCAACTAGATGAGCTTTCCTCAGAGCATCTGTGATACCTTGCATCGTCAGGTAGCACCCACAAGTTTTGTTGACCCGCTTGTCACCTAACTTGAATTGCAGCGTTATATAACCACCGCTGGCTTTCCTGTCTCTTTTTAGCCCTACGCCCTTGGGGCATTCTTTCTGTGCTTGTTGAAAGTAGTCTAGAATCCGCTCGTAACCAACAAGGTAGTCTGCGGTGGTACTTGCAGTGACAGGATTAGATTTTTCGCTCATCTTTCGCTCCCTACTCTGATAGCGCTGAGTTTGACTGATTCACTCAGCCTACAGCAAGTCGCTCAGTGTTCGCTCAAATCAAAAACAGGACTTTCAGAGTGGGTGCAAAAAATGGCTAGAACGACGGAAACTCGTAATTCAAGAGCGAGGCTTTGATTCAAATCCCTCCGTGCTCATTTAAATTTATACAATGACCACGAATTTCTTGATGGTACCAGCCACGTGATTTATCCGTGGAATCAATCCAAAATCGCAAATCGAAAATCCTCAAGCCCCCGCATTTATCCGTGGGGTCGCCTCTAAAATCTAAAATCTAAAATCTAAAATCGATTGACTGACTTTGAGAGACCGGGGACAAATTTTTGTCCTCGGTATCAATTATTGTGATTTAAGCCCCAGTGTCAAAAATCGAGTCGCCGCTGTAGTCGCAGGTTGCGGACTGATTCCGCCCCTGTTCCTTAGCACGGTAGAGTGCACGATCGGCGATCGCAATCAAGTCAGCCGATGATAGTTCCGCAATCGGAATCAAGTTGGCGATACCCATACTAATAGTAACTACATCGCTCACATCAGAGGTTTTGTGAGGAATATGTAAAGCTTGAATAGCAGCGTGAATCCGTTGGGCCACCGAACTCGCTCCTTCAATATCTGTATTAGGCAAAATGATGGCAAATTCTTCCCCGCCGTAACGCGCCACCAAATCCGCCGGACGGTAGACCACTTCTTGCACAGTCTGAGCAAGTTTGAACAGACAATCATCCCCCATTTGATGACCGTAGCAATCATTATAACGTTTGAAATAATCCACATCAAATAACAAAAGAGAAATAGGTTTTTGTTCCCGGTATAGCCGCTGCCATTCATGCTCTAAGCGGTCATTAAAACAGCGGCGATTAGCAATTTGAGTTAATCCATCAATATTTACCACTTGTTCTAAGAGGTGAGTAGCGCGGGCTAGTTCTTCGTTAGAGAGTGCCAGTTGTTGATTAATTTCTCTCATGCGCGCTTGGGCCTGCTGCCTTTCTGCCAATTCCTTCTGCAACTTCTGAAAAATATCCGCTTGTTTAATTGCGATCGCTAACTGATTAGCAATCTGTTTAACAAGGTCAATTTCAAATTCTTCCCATTGCCGAGGAGCAGAACATTGATGAATACATAACAACCCCCACAAATCTTGTCCATTGAGCAACGGCGCAACTAAATTAGCCCGAACCGGAAATTGTTTCCAAAGAGCGCGGTAACAGTGTTGAAGGTCAATATTATTGATATCTTCAACTACCTGCATTCTCCATTCTTGATATGAATCAGGATATGGTTCACCACCACACGGGTCGTTAAATTGATTTTTGCTTACCAATTTACATCCTTCGCCTACGGATTCTGAAACAAACTCACCATATCCAAAATTACTATCAGGATCTAACTTAAATATGCCGACGCGCTCCGCATCAAGAAACAGGCGAATCTCCTGCGAAGCAATCTCAAAAATTGTAGACAAATCAAGAGATTGACGGATGTGTTGAGTAATCTCTTGAAGTAATATCGCCTTGTCGTACTGTTTCCGCAGGGCGATTTCCGCTTGCTTTTGGGCGAGAGTAGCTGCCTCGGCTGCTTTTTTTGCTTTAATAATTTCACCTTCGTACAGGATACGCTGGCGGATACAGATCAAGATGCAATCGTTGACGAAGCTTCCTCGCTTCTCCCGACGCACAGCGTTGATCAGCATGGGTATATCACTACCCTGCTTCGACCTTAATGAGAAGTAAATTTCCTCTACTTTACCGTGGAGCTTCAACAGGGGGAAGAAATGGGTTTGACAGAAAATCCGGCTGGCGATCGGCAGAATGGATTCCATTTTCTGTCCCCGCAGTTCATCGGTTTCGTGTCCGAGTAATTGCAGTAATGTGGCGTTGACCATTAGGATCGTACCATCGTCAGCAAACGAGAGGAATCCACAGGGTGACGTGTTTAGTAGCTCGTCTATCTGGTAGGTCATGTTTGCCATACAAATCAGGTAGTATGAGGTGCACTCAAATACTCCTTAATCATCTCGATCGTCTCTTGTGGATGACTCATGTGCGGGCAATGTCCCGTAGCTTTCATCAGCCGTAGCGTACTTTTAGGCAGGTGGCGGTGGAGATAATGCCCTACCTCGGTGGGAGCTACCATGTCATCAGTACATTGCAATATCAGTGAAGGTACTGAGGCCTTCGGTAAATCACTGCGATTGTCAGAGTAAAAAGTTACCTCGGCAAAGCGACTTGCAACCACCGGATCGGTGGAACAAAAACTTGCCTCAAGTTCCTCACTTAACTCTGGACGCTCCTCATTCTGCATCACCATTGGCGCCATAAAGCTTGCCCAACCAATGTAATTTTTCTCCATGATATCGAGGAGATCCTCAATATCTTTGCGCTCAAACCCTCCGTAATAATTTGGTAAATCATTCATGTAGCAGGGTGAAGGCCCTACGAAAATCAGGCGATTAAAGTAATTAGGAGCTTGAATTGAGGACAGAAGGCCGATCATACTGCTGACAGAATGGCCGACAAAAATCACATCAGTCAAGGCCAATTCTTCACAGATATCGAGGACATCCTGAACATAGCCAGTAAGGTCGCTGTACCGTTCAGGACTGTAGGCACTAATGTCAGACTGTCCCGAACCTACATAATCAAATAGGAGGATTTTGTAGTCCTTCTCGAAGGCCGATGTTACGAAACGCCACATATTTTGATCGCACCCAAATCCATGAGCAAACATCATGGTCTGGGTGCCTTGTCCAAACACTTTCATATTATTTCGTAAGAGAATTTTTTCAGTCATTTGAGCAACACGAGCATTAAATTGATTATAAGACTTTTGCGCGCTTTCATGAGGGAGGATTGCTGATTCCAAAGAGTGGTAGACAACAATTCAGGATGTCGGATTAATTGAGTGGCAACCTCAGCACTGACAGGCTGGCTAAACATATAACGGGAGCATCTCAATGAAAGCAGCCCTCCGCTAGAAATTGGAGTTAGGAGTCAGGAGTCAGGAGCCAGGAGAAAAGAGTCAGAAGGAAGAAGGAAGGAGCCAGAAGAAGTGTTTTTACAAATATGAGATGCTCCCCATATAACGCTGGCGGATTTCACAGCCGATGCTTGTAACTATTGCCATTGCGCTGGGGTTTCAATTCCTTCGGCAATTGCGATCGGATTTAAGCGATGTACCATTGCAACTAGGGCTTTGGCAATTGAGCGAGCGATCGGATCGCTGGCTAAATCGCACCCAAATAAGCGAGTAAATTTGAGCGACTTCACGGGAACCTTTTTCAGATTGTTAAAAGCAGCATAGCGAGTCCCAAAATCATCGACAAAAATCCCCATACCATGCTCCGATAATTGGCTCAAAAGATTGTAGGTAATCTCAACATTAAGCATCCTTGCCGTTCCCGTAATCTATAGCTAGAGATATTTCGGTTTCTTTTCGGTGCGCTCAACAATGCGATCGCTCTTAGCGATTAAAGTCGGTTGGGTGAGTTGACGTGCCGACAGATTCACCGCCATATTAGGAAGAATTAGTCCTGCTGCTAGCCACTGCTGATATTGCCAGCAAGCTTGCTCTAAAACCCATTTGCTCTTCGGGCAAAATCAATCCAGTTTTTTCGGCGATGGGAATACATCGATGGCGATGAATCCAACCTAGTTCAGGAGAATACCCTCCTACTATAACTTTAACACGAGCAAGGCTACCTCTTTGCCAATATAGCTGAGGTTGATAGTACAGCAAGTATTGGCTTTCCAAGCACAATTCCAGAGATTTGCGATCGCCAAGGTAATGATTTTTGATAATAAAATTAGTCTTAATATCTTTGTAAAGGCAATCCCCCGTGGTTCCGCTAATCTAGGGGTAGTAGGGATAGGCACGACGCGGCACTAAGCTGCTAGGCCAGAAAGATTTTCTGGTATGTTCTAGAATCGGATTGGGACAGAATTTGATGATTTTTGAGATGTCATTGAAATATACAATTTAGAGGCACAACAGCTTACCCCTAGATTTTCACCACAACCTATAGCGGTTCTCAAGCGTGGTGAGGTATGCCCACGGAGGCCTATGCCCACGGAGGCCTATGCCCTATGCCCATGAGTACCTCATATGAGAGCTCGAAAGGCTATATTTAGTGGGATTGCTACAGCAAAAGGCGCTGATGAAGAAGGCAATAAAAGCTCATATTTTAGCACTTAAAAACCTCCCAAACATTGTCGCGGTTGCTATAAATGTTCACAAAGTCCTCAAATTAAAAAAGTTGGGTTTCCTCGCTCAACCCAACCTACTTTTAACGACCAATCACTGCTAACTCTCAAATATCCTCATCGTCTTCACCTTGCACACCCTGGAGAATCCGCGATAGCTCACTCTTCTCATTAATCGTAATCCGACTAGGAGAACCGCTGATAATCCGTTCGTAACCACTGAACGAATCTTTAATTTGTGGCCCTCTTTCAGTAATTGTGTATTCTCGAATTCCTTTGTCGTGCCACGAACCGCGCATCTTAAACACATTAATTGCCCGCGACATTTCTCCTCGAATCTCTACATACTGCAGCATGATAATCGTGTCAGTAATCGTAGAAATATGGGAGTCCGTAATCGAATGAGCACCCATAAACTGGTCGCTTGTATTTGTGAAAAACCCGGTTATTTCTTCCTGCTTCGCAAAACCTGTCACTCCGATCACAAATTGCCTGAAAGCATTATTGCTGACACCCCTAGCTAACGCCGACAGCGAGTCTATAGCAATTCGAGAAGGTTTGAACTCAGCAATTTCTGATTTAATACTCTGCAAGTGGTCTTCCAAACCCGCCGATTCCGGGTAAGTGCACAGCAGCTTCAGCAGTCCTTTCTCTTCCATTTCCTCAAAATCAATGCCCCAAGAATAAGCATTGCGGAACAACTGAGCCCGCGACTCTTCATAGGCAAACAACAGCGCCCGATTGCCGTTCATACAAGCATTCTGCAAGAACTTGCTCACCAACAGCGTTTTGCCGGTTCCCGTTGCACCCGTAGCCAAAATAATTGAGTCTTTGAAGAAGCCGCCACCGCACATCTCGTCGAGAGTTTTATCGCCCGAAGAAACCCGCACGTTTGAAGACTTTTGAGTTAATCGCATCGCCCCCAATGGGAAAATATTAATTCCGTCATTAGTCATCGTAAAAGGATATTCGCCCTTCATGTGAGTTGTACCGCGCAACTTCAAAATTTCGATGGTGCGGCGGCGGCGTTCTCCTTCCAATACGTTGCGAACAATCACCACATTATCCGACACAAACTCTTCCACTCCAAACCGAGCCACCGGGCCGTATTCTTCCACCCGTTCCGTAGTCATAACTGTAGTTGCTCCTACTTGTTTGAGGCGGGCAACTAAGCGAAAAATTTCTCGGCGCACCACCGATGCAGCGTCGTACTGCTGAAATACGGCTGTCACCGAATCTATAGAAACCCGCTTGGCTTTGTATTTGCGAATGGCGTACTGAATTCGCTCGATTAAGGCTGATAAATCAAAATTTCCTACGATATCTTGACCTTCCGGGTCGGGGGAAGCGTCCAAAATAAATAGCTTGCCTTCCTCGATTAACTGTGCCAGATCCCAACCGAAACTGCAAGCATTTTTAATAATATCTGTCGGAGATTCTTCAAAAGTTACGAACACTCCCGCTTCGTCAAAATGGGTAATTCCGTTATAGAGAAATTGTACGGCAAATAAAGTTTTTCCCGTTCCTGACGTGCCGCTGACTAGGGTGGTTCTGCCGAGTGGCATTCCGCCGTGACTGATGTCATCGAAACCCTCAATCATCGTGCGAATTTTTTCAACTCCTGGCGTTACCAATCCTTTTCGTTGAACCGTTTGACTAATTTCATTCATGTCGATTTTTGTCAACTCTCAGTATTCTTTAGTTGTCACTCATTAACCGCGGATCATGAGTCTTTGTACCCAGCTTTTAGTTTTGGCTCTTGCTCAATAACTAATGACTGCTGACTGCTGACTAATGACCCCGCCCAAAAACCGATACCGTGCCACGTACTCCTGTCGTGGAAAGATAAAAATTTTAGACTTTTGTTCAACCTCCCAGATTCATCTGTTGAGTAAATCTAAAATCTAAAATCGTTCGACGATCGCGCGACTCGACGCTTCGACGCTCGCGCTCGCCGAACGTTTCCCGCCAAACCGAAGTCTCAAATCTAAAATCGACTGACTCTCACCTGATTATCTTATGAATTCAGGTCTTCTTCGCGAAGTTCTTCATAGAGCAAATCTAATCCTATCAGAACTTTCTCGCGATCGGACAAATCGCCAATAATTTTTCGCACCGGCGGCGGCAGGATTTTGGCGAGCGTCGGGGTTGCCAATATTTTGTCCTCTTCTGCTAGCTGAGGATTTTTGAGAACATCTATGACTTTCAGCGCGTAGACTCCTTGAAATTCTTGTTCTAGGATGTCCTTTAGGGTTTTCAAAGCTCGCACTGAGTTGGGAGTATTCCCCGCAACGTACAGCTTCAGAACGTAGGTTTTCTTCAGAGGACTCATGAACTTTTTTAAATGTTGAGTATTAGTTGTCAGATGTTAGTTGTAGTTGTTATTTGTCTTAAATCCGCTGTTCTTTGTTATTTTATAATAATTGCTGCCTCGCGCTCGCGCGGCCGTTGGTCGGCGCCTTTCTTTTTTGTTAGATTCTACCTTCTACCTTTTCTTTCTTAAATTAGGCCGAATCCCTGCTACATTCTACCTTGAGATGTTTCTTTCGGAATCGATCGCCGATACATCTCGCACATATGAGCGATCGCGTCAATCAGGGTCAAACGGTAATCAAGCAATATTTCCTCGCTGCGTCCTTCTAATTTTAGCTGTTTAGCAAACTCGTCCATCAATTCCATGTGAATTTCTACAATTTGAGTCACGGGAACGTCAGCAAAAAAAGCCAAATTCACAAATTCATCTATTTGATTGTTGACCGCAGCATCTTGAGAAAAATAATTCAAAACGATGCCGCGATAACTAGACTTGAGTTGCTCCAAAAACTTTTGTTTCTCTGGGCCCGACAGATTTCTCAAAAAAATCTGGGAATTTCTTTTATAATACACACCTAAGTATCCTAATCGCTCCCGTAATTTTTCCGCCAGCCGCCGCTGCTGTCGGCTGAGCAAACTTTGAGCCGTCAATTGGGCTGTCGCATCAACCGTTACGGATTGGTAATTGACAGGAACCGGAGTTGAAAGTTTCAGAAATTGTGCGATCGCCCGATCGATACCAGCAGCTATTTCGCTTGATCGAGCGATTGCCAGTTGCACCTCAGCAGGGTGATAAAAAAAAGCACAGCTTTCGTCTTGACTCTTGTTGGCGGTACTGGCTGCGGCCTCAAAACCATCTGAATATGGTGCTTCGGGTCTGCCATCTACCGGCGCGTGAGGCGAAAAAATTACAGCAGGCAAAAAGAGCGATCGTTCTTGCAGCTTGCCCAGAAGCGATCGCAGATCCCCATCCACCTCCAAAACCAAACAATCAAGGTGATAATTGTGCTTAAGGAACCCCAAAAGCTCCACTGCCGACTTAATGTGCGTTAAAGTATAGCGTTCGGCTCTCAAAAGCTCGATCGCAGAGGCTGCGATTTCCTCAGAGCGGACAAAAATACCGATAGACAGTTGAGGAAGCAAAGCTGTAGGTGCACCACCTAAGTTGCCTGAAAGTGCTGGATCGCTCAGAGTTGATATCTCCTTTACAAAAAACTTAACATTTTAACAATCATCTCAACATTTATTTTAACCAATCTTAACCGCAAAATAAGTGATGCGCTTCTACCAGAAGAAGAATCAAAGTCTACTCCGTGGTTTTTGTGTCAAGCACCCTGAGCGTGATTTCTGCAATTAAGCTTAAGCCTTAAAATAATTGCTAGTCGCCTCAAATCAGGTGTAGGCATCGGACTCCCCGGTCTCGGTGCGGATACCGAGCCTGATAGCGAACTGATATAAAACAAATAAGATACAGAAATTCGCAGCTACATTGAGCATCAAAAATATTACTGCTCTCGCGAGCAGACTCTCAGGTTTGTTATGCCAGTCACCACCCCCAGTCTCAAAAATTTTATCGAGCCAGTGCCGCTGTGCCTCCAAACGGCAGCGCTAGCATCGCTGCAGTCAATTTTCAGATCCTGCAACTGCGATCGAGTCGCAGTAGTCAACGAACAGTTACAGCCGCTGGGATTAGTGTACCTCCGCAGCCTTTGGGCTTGGGGAGCCGATCGCACAAACGACGGGCAGCAACCTTTGTCAGAAAGCTCGATCGCGATCGAACCAGTCAGGGCATTACCCGCCGCTATGAGCGTCAGCGAATTCTGGCAGTACCTGCAAACAGAGGAACAGAACACCCCAGCCCGGCCAAACCGTCAAACCGCAGGCATTTCCTCAAACAACCCGATCGCCCTCACAGATGCCAGCGGTCAATTTTTAGGAATGCTAGACAGCCTGAGCCTGCTGCAATTCGCCGCACTTAACAGCAGCTCTCTCAGCAGCCTCCCAGAGCAGGCAACAGCCGTCAAAGAAATCGAATTAAGGCCGGTTTCCGAAGCCATCGCCACGGCCCTAGGCGCTCAAGTGCGCTTTCTAGAAGCAGGATTGAAACCTTCGGAAAACCTGAACTCCCTAGTTGAACTGTTGGAAAAACTGCCCCTGCCCCTGAGATTGCAAACCCCTACCGCACAAATAGTCAGCCAAAACGCAGCGTGGCGGATGTTGCTGGGAGCAGGCCCAGAACCAGTTCCAGAACCAGCAGCAAATTTGGGTAAACACTCGCCCCGCAAACCAAGCAATTTAACAAGCGAATACAATAGCGTGCAGTTAGAGGCCATCACCAAAGAGTCCAGGAGCCTAGTAGGAGCAAGTAGATCGGACGATTCCCTGCGGGATAGCTTCGCCGCGCGTGATTCAACCGCAGCCGCCAGTTGCCCGCTGCCCCTGTACGCTGCCGCCTCCCCCTCAACATTAACCGCTGCAGCTTGGTGTCCTATGGCCGGCAAACCAGACACCTACATTTGCGAGTGCCCGGTACAAAAAGGTCAAGAACGGATCTGGCAATTTGTCAAACAGCCACTCTCAGACAAGCTAATTTTAGTAATGGGACAAGATGTCACCGAAGAACATTTAGTCGCCAAAGAACTAGCAGCGAAAAACGCAGATTTAATCCACCTCAACAGACTAAAAGACGAATTTTTATCCTGCATCAGCCACGAACTAAAAACCCCGCTCACCGCCGTCCTCGGTTTGTCCAGCCTCCTCAAAGATAAATTGATCGGAGAACTCAACGATCGCCAAACACGCTACGCCAAACTAATCCATAAAAGCGGGCGGCATTTGATGACAATAGTTAACGATATATTAGACTTGACCCGGATGGAAACCGGGCAGCTAGAACTAATTCCCGAACCTGTCGAAATAGCCTCAACCTGCCAAAGAGCCTTTGAACAAGCAAAACAACTGCAACAGCAAGAAGAAAAAAACCCTCCCAGCGCGAGCCAAACGGACGGTACAGCAAACGCAGAACCCTCCGCCCAAATAGAATTTACACTCGAAATAGAACAGGGACTGAGCCACTTAATTGCCGACGAACTGCGACTGCGGCAAATGCTGGTTAACCTCCTTTCCAACGCCCTAAAATTCACCGAACTCGGCGGCAAAATCGGATTGAAAGTAAATGTTTGGGAAGGCTGGATCGCATTCACAGTTTGGGACACTGGCATCGGCATCCCCGCCGACAAACAGCACCTGATATTTCAGAAATTCCAACAGCTAGAAAGCCCCCTCACCAGGCGCTTTCAAGGAACCGGACTGGGACTGGTACTGACTCAACGCCTAGCTAGGCTCCACGGCGGAGACGTTTCGTTTATTTCCTCCGAAAACCAAGGCTCTCAATTTACCCTGCTGCTGCCACCAAATCCTCCGGGAAACAGTAGCGAAGAAGTCCCGGCACCGGGAGCCGCTGAGGAAGAATTATTAAAACCCCAATATCCGACTCCGATCGCCAATTCTCGCTCTCGTTTAGTATTAATAGTCGAAGCAGTTCCCAAATATATCGAAGATTTAACCAACGTCCTCTCAGGTTTGGGCTACCAAGTAATAGTCGCCCGTTCCGGCACCGAAGCGCTGGAAAAAGCTCGCAGGTTCAGTCCCGAAGCGATTTTCCTCAACCCGCTGCTGCCGCTGCTGTCGGGTTGGGACGTGCTGACGCTGCTCAAGAGTGACCCGGATACCCGATCGATTCCGGCGATCGTCACGGCCACCAGAGGCGAAAAAGAACGGGCCAGTGTCAACAGGGCCGAAGGCTTTTTGAGCTTGCCGGTGGAAGAACCCGCTTTGCGGCGGCTGCTGACAGACTTGATCGGCCGTAATTCTAGTACGGGCAAAGTGAAGAGTTCTTTAACTGTGTTGTGGCTCAGCCCGCAAAACAGTTCGTCTCAAGGTTCCGCTTTACTGCTCAACCCCAACTACTGCCGGGTTTTAGAAGCAGACGACCTCGGCCAAGCAGAACTCGTGGCCCGAATTTGGCGGCCCGACGCGATCGTCTTGGATGGTACAAGTCAACTACAAAACCCCTTAGCTTTTATCGAACAGTTAAGTCGCTCTCGAAATTTGGGTTCTCTCCCCTTGGTGACTTTAGACCCCCGAACTACGCAACTGGCAAATCAAGTCAAAGGATTGTCGGTATTTCCCTGTTTAGCCACTAGCAGTCCCGACGACGGTGAAAATTCACCAACCGGGTTAATGCCAAGTGCTTTGTGGCAAGTAATTCAAGTTGCTGCGGGCATGAGTTGGAAGCCCAGCATTTTATTTGCCGACATTTCGACTTTACCCGATTTGCACTCCTCTTCTGGGGGGAACCCGACGGAAGAATTGGAACATGGCGATCGATCGACAAATGCCGAGATTCCCCTCCCCAATTCCCAGTTTTCTACTCCCAACTTTCAAGCTTTGATCCAGTACATCCACACCGCAGGATTTCGAGGGTCGATCGCTCAGAGCTGGACAGAAGTTTTGCAGCAGTTGCAATATCAAAGCGTTGACTTAGTTTTGCTGTGCTTGCGAGATGCCCCGTCAGAATCAACCGCTATGCTGCAGGCGCTATCCAACCTGCGCCAAATGGCAGTAAAACTGCCAATTTTAGTCTGGGATTATCGGTATGCCGTAAATTCGGAATCCGAGTCGATCGACTTTCTACTGCAAGAAGTATCTGCAAAAATTTTGCCTTCTTCCTTATCAGCAGCACAATTGTTAGATAAAATTCAACAGGCTTTATTAACTCACTCAAGCTCGTGAAAATGAAGGATTTACCAGGTTTGTAGTGCGGAATTAACTCGTTTATAAATCAGTAAAAATAAACTATTATTTATGACCTAAAACAGAATTTTGTAGAGCTTTAACTGACAACCGCGCAGCCTTATTTATTAACTGATTCAACTTTATAATAGCTCATAACTTAGCTTGTTTGTAGTGACCTTCTCAGTCGTCTCTAAAATAGTGAAGAAAAACGGCTATCCTGAGTGCAAACATAATTTGAGAAGTATTTAAATGAAAACCCAGAAGTGTTGCGAGTCAAGAAGCAATATCAAAACTCAAAAATATGAGTTATTATAGGCGATCGAGAAACCCTTATATTTTTTTCTGGGGCTGTACAGTGCCTAATCGCATTCCTTTAATATCTCTGCTACTCGCACTCGGTTTGTGGACAATGCCCGAGCCTGCTGTTGGACAGGCACTCCTGCCTTACACCCTGCAAATCGACTCGGCCCAACTCGAACAAACGGCCTTGAGCCTTGCAGAAGAAGCCGTCCAGCTAGCCAGACTCCAGCAGTACCAACTAGCGGTACCCAGAGCCGAACTCGCCACACAGTTAGCCCCCAAAAATGCTCAAACTTGGACTTTGTTAGGCAGCTTGTACCTTCAAGTCGAGCAGTTTGACAAAGGCATTGAAGCTTTAGGGCAAGCTCAATCTCTGTCGCCAGAAAATCCATCAATTAAATTTGTCTTGGGAGAAGCTTACTTTCGGAAATCGAATTACGAGAAAGCAGTTGAATATTTGCAAGCAGGGTTGAAACTAAAACCAGACACTCCAGGTGCATTATTTGATTTAGGCAATGCTTTTTATAAGCTAAAGCAGTTTGATCAGGCGATCGCCCAATACGAAAAAGCCTTTGCTTTAGAAAAAAACCTGTGGCCTGCTGTCAACAATATCGGATTAGTCAAATACGAAATGGGAGATGTTGATAGCGCCATCAAACGCTGGCAAGAAGCGATCGCGATCGACGACAAAGCAGCCGAAGCAATGCTAGCTCTAGCAGTAGCACTCTACGGCAAAGGCGACAAAGCAAAAGGCTTAGCGATGGGAGAAGCAGCTCTAAAACTCGACAAACGGTATGCTACCGTAGAATATCTCAAAGAAAACCTCTGGGGCGATCGTTTGATCGCAGATACCCAAAAGTTGCTAGCCACTCCTGAAATGAAAGCAGCACTGGCTAAAATTCAAGACGCCCCACCCCCTCCCCAAATGTCGCCTTAATTGTAGTTAAGTTTGTAGTGAGGACTTCAGTCCTCAAAGCCTTTTTTAACGGAGAACCAACTATCTTATTCACGACTAAGACCAAAAAATAGTTGAATGCGCTATCGGTAGGGGTAAGGTGCGCGCACAGCGCACCCTACAGATAGAGTTGGTGCGTAAGTTCTATTATTGCCACGAAGAAGTCGCTCTCTTCAATTCTCCAATCTAAAATCTAAAATCTAAAATCTAAAATCGCATGACCCCCCTAAGCTGGACAGAATTAGAAGCCCTCACAGACTTTGAAGTCGATCGCGTCAACGGGCCAACCAACGCCCAATCCCGCTTGCGCCTCTTCGGTAAAACCGAATCCGATGTGCGAGTCACTCTGTACCGCGATAACCATGCTTGGTGTCCCTACTGCCAAAAAATCTGGCTGTGGCTGGAAGAAAAACAAATTCCCTACCGTATTGACAAAGTTACCATGTTCTGCTATGGGGAAAAGGAAAGTTGGTACAAGCGGAAAGTGCCATCGGGAATGCTACCGGCGATCGAACTAGACGGCCGCATCATCACCGAAAGCGATGATATCTTAATCGCCCTCGAACGAGTCTATGGCCCCTTGGGTTTGGGCATGGAAAACCCCGCAGTAATACCCCTGCGGCGGTTAGAGCGACTGCTATTTAGAGGCTGGTGCTCTTGGCTGTGCTACCCAGCAAGTTCAGCCAAAGTAGAACAGCACAACCGCAACCAATTTATCAGCGTCGTCGCCCAGGTAGAAAAGGCTCTCGCTAGCACTCCGGGGCCTTATTTCCTCGATGAATTTGGCACTGCGGATGTCATCTTTACGCCCTACGTCGAACGCATGAATGCCAGTCTTTACTACTACAAAGGCTACTCGATGCGGGAAGAAAACCCGCGCTTTGCTGACTGGTTTGCGGCGATGGAAACCCGCCCTACCTATCGCGGCACTCAAAGCGACTTTCACACCCACGTCCACGATTTACCGCCTCAGATGGGCGGGTGTTATGAAAACGGCGAACCGCAGATGTTACTCAATAAAGCCCGCGTGGATAATGGGCCTTGGGCTGGACTGCCGGATGTGATGTATCCAGAACCGGAAACCTCCCGCGCTGAAGCACTTCACCGCGTCATTAAGCACCACCGCAACATCGTTCGAGTTAATCCTGCTGATGACAACTTATTTGATGAGGCTTTGCGTTGTGCTTTAACTTTGATGATGACTGGCGAAGTTTGTACGCCGCCGGCTGGTTCTGATGCGGCTTTGCGGTATTTGCGCGATCGGGTGAATGTGC
This sequence comes from Microcoleus sp. D2_18a_B4, assembly GCF_036702475.1. Taxonomy (NCBI): domain Bacteria; kingdom Bacillati; phylum Cyanobacteriota; class Cyanophyceae; order Oscillatoriales; family Microcoleaceae; genus Microcoleus; species Microcoleus sp. D2_18a_B4. The sequence continues at coordinate 16,217 of NZ_JAUBTL010000015.1, read as the reverse complement.
CGCGCGATATGTCCATCTACGCCGCCAAGCGATTGAGGGAAGCGTTGGAGGAAACGGCGGCTTTGGTGGGTGATGGCCAAGGTTCTCCGATTCTGCTGAAGCATCGGCGAGATCAAGATCCGGCTAATTTTGTGTAGGGGGCGATCGCGTGTTAAATTAACTTTTGGTAGCATGGTTAGTGATTACTTTTGCCAGCGCGATCGCATCCAAACACAAAATAATAGAGTCAATTTTGTTTGAGAATACGATTATTGAAGATATATTTTTGGGGTAACAGTTGGGGGCTATTCAAATGCTTCTCTTAACACTGTTTGCATCAAGTCTTCTGCTAGTTGTTTTCGGTGTTTGATTTGTGCTTCTAATTGGTCTATTATTTTCATTAAATAATTTACTTTTTCTACTATTGCTTTTTGTTCTGCAAGGGGGGGAAGGGGAGTTAACAGGCTTTTAATATTATCGCGAGTCACATTTTTCATTGATGGACTTGAACCTTTTGCTACGCTTGCATAATAGCTTCTAGCCAATTCTCCATTGTTAAAATAGTTAAAATATTCTTTCGATAAATCTTCTGGAAATCTAACTCTAAGAGTCTTATCGTTAAGTAGCAATTTATCTCGAACATCTCCTACAATTACACTTTTTCCTACAAGTTCGCTTGTATTTGCACGAGTCATAATAAAGTCATCTTTTTTAATTTCTTTATCTTTAAATGGCGGCACGCCTGGTTTTAATTCTTTATTTTCATCTTCTAAAAAAATATCCCATGATATTGCGCTCATTTTAATAACACCCCATTTTTCTAATGGTGCTGGATTACTAAGACTATCTGGACTTTTTCCAGCTTCGATATCTATTATTACATTACCAAAACTTGTCCAAACCCAACTATCAGGTAAAGAAAACGGGATTTCATCGGGTAAAATTTCGGGGAGAGGTTTTTCTTTTTTGAGTTTTCCATCAGCTATTAATTGTTGTTTTTCCGCTTTGATTTGGGTGAGGAGTGCGGCTGCATCGGTGTCTGGATTCCCTTTTTGAATTGGGTTTTGTTTACGCCATTCTGCTGTTAATTTACCTGAAATAGCTTCTTGTAAAATCGCCTGTTTTAGTTGGGAAATTATATTTGATTGCTTTTCATTTTCTATAATAATTGACTTTAAATTTTTATGTGAAATATTTATTTTTTGAAAATCGGATTGAACTTGTTTTAAAACAGAAATTTGTACAGCTTTATCTTTTTTATATTCTACAATTTTATCCTGAATTTCTTTAGGACATGATGGGAATATTATAGTTGTCATTTTATTTGCATTTACATTAGGCTGTGCAGTTCCATTTTTTAAATCAAGAATTTGATTCCAAAACAAATAGGAATTTAAAAACAAATAAATATATTCTGGATTGTAATCTTCAGAGATAGAAAGCCGGATCAAGTAACTTGCAAAAATGCTAGTTTCTTTTATTTCTTGAATTAACGTTGTTTTTCCCGTAGTCCCGCCTGTTCGAGTAATTAATATATCTTTCTCGTTTAATCTATATTTTTCAATTTCATTACAATCACAAAAAGGAACTGTATCCCAGTCAATACCATCTTCTTTAATATCGGTGATTCTTAATAATCTACAATTTCCTGAATTTTGGGCTGAAGCAGAAAAACCATATTGTGTTTTTGATAACGCTTTTTTTAGAGGTAGAGGTTGATTATATTCATTGAAAATAGCCCTCATTAGAATAGTGTTTTCTAATTGATTTAATTCTTCATTATCAGTTTTTATGAACGTCAGTTTGCAAAATTGAAAATTGAGAGTTTTAACCATTAATTCCTTCCTTCTTTAAAATCTCTAATAATTGATCGCTCTTTCTAAAAGAATCATGCAACATTTCCAACAACTCAACCGAACTATAACCCCTTTCAAGTTCCGAAATATGGGAATTTTTGACATCTATATTAAAACCATTTTTCTCTAAATCCTCAATACTCACCCGCCATGCTTGCGGATTTTCCTCTCGCTTATGCCACCATTGTTTTAAAGATTTAAACTCATTTTTATTAATCGGTTTCGTCTTAGAATACGCCTTCACTCCTTCGGGTAATTGATGTTCCCAATACCAGATTTCCTTTGTCGGTTTCCCTTTAGTAAAAAATAACAAATTTGTCGCCACAGACGCATAAGGTTGAAACACCGAATTAGGTAAACGGACAATAGTATGGAGATTACAAGACTCTAATAAATGCTGACGAATCCGCGCCTTTACCCCATCCCCCGTTAACGATCCATCCGGTAAAACAATAGCAGCCCGTCCGCCATTATGTAAATACCGCACCATCAACAATAAAAACAAATCTGCGCTTTCTGTAGTACGATAACTCATCGGAAAATTATCCTGTACCCCATCAGTCACCGAAGCCCCAAAAGGAGGGTTAGCTAAAATTACATCAACCCGATCTTTATCACCAATAGAAGTATATTCCCGATTTAAACTATCAGTATATTCAATATTCGGAACTTCGATTTCATGGAGAAATAAATTTGTCACCGCTAACATAAAGGGTAAAGGCTTAAATTCCATCCCCTTAATCGTTTTTTCTAATGTTACTAAATCCCGTACATCATCCAAACCTTGCAGACGTAAATGATTAATCGCACAGGTCAAAAAACCACCCGTACCACAAGCAGGATCGAGTACAAATTCTCCTAACTGGGGATTAACCATTTCTGTCATAAATTCAGTTAAAGCGCGAGGCGTGTAAAACTCACCATAAGCGCCCGCAGTCTGAAGTTCCCGCAAAATAGTTTCGTAAATATCACCGAATAAATGACGATCTTCCGAACTTTCAAAATCAATTTCATTGAGACTATTCAACACCTGACGAATAATAGTCCCATTTTTCATGTAATTATTCGTACCCTCAAAAATCTCTCGCACGATCATCGCCCGTTTATTCCCGGTGCTAATATCAAGGGATTTCAAAGTCGGAAACAATTTTTGATCGATAAAATTCCGTAACTCATCCCCCGTCATTCCTTCCTTATCCGCCGCCCAATTACACCAGCGCAACCTTTCAGGAATAGGGGAAACAAAATCATCCCTAAGCAATTCTAACTCTGAATCACTAGCATCAAGAATTTTGAGAAATAGTAACCAGCCCAACTGTTCGATCCGTTGTCCATCGCCAGACACCCCCGGATCTCTCCGCATAAAATTACGCAGACTTTTAATATTACCGCCCAGATTTTTCATGCTGCTACTTGATACAATTCAGACATCAATTCCCGCAAAGCTGAAACATATTGAGGTTTACCCCCAAATCGTTTAACGATCTCCCCTGGAGATCCAAATTGCTTAAGCGGTTCTAATTTTAGCACAGAAAGCTCCTCTATATTCTCGATCCCATCGGTAGCATATTTTTCTAAAAGAGCCTCTAAAACCGCTCGCGCCTGTGACTCATATTTAGTAAAATAATCTCGTTTTTTGACATTTTCTGCCCGTTCCCTGCGAGTTAAGGGGGGACAATCCCAAGCAATATGACAAATCACATCGAATAAGTCCAAATCTTTTTTAATATCCCTCTGTAAATTCTCAACAATAATATCATGTTCTCGCAGTTCTGCGATCAAAGCACTTTTTTTATCCGCTTCATTCCAACGGGCTAAAAATTGATCTAAACTGCTAAATTCTCGCAGCAATTTCTGTTTAGTATAATCTTTTAAACTCGTTGTCACCAAATCCCCATTATCATTGAGATATTGAATCCGCTCATTTAAAATGGTCACATCTACCCCAGCAATATAAACTTTTCCCTGTTTTTCTGTAGTAATTTCACCACCAGAAATAATTGTCGGTTTTAGATTTTCAGGAAGATCATTATTTTGATCGAAATTAATTATTTCGCCCGTCTCCTGATCAATAATTTCCTCGGTGGGATCGCCGATAATATTCTCTGGTGTAAATTCCTCATCATCCCGTATTTCCTTAATCATCACCGGATCACCATCAAATGCTCGATCCGAAAACAGATCCGTCACATTTCTAAAATCCATAATCGTGAAAAATCGCTTATCAAATTGTTCATTAATCCTTGTTCCACGTCCAATAATTTGTTTAAATTCGGTCATAGAACGAATATTAGAATCCAGTACAATCAATTTACAGGTTTGAGCATCAACCCCCGTCGTCATTAACTTAGAAGTTGTCGCAATCACCGGATAACGTTCTTCGGGATTAATAAAGTTATCTAATTCCAGTTTCCCTTCCTTATCTTCTCCAGTAATTCGCATCACATATTTATAATTTTCCCTGACCAAATCTCCTGCTTCATTGGTGATCGCTTGTCGCATTCTCTCCGCGTGTTCTACATCAACACAAAAAATAATTGTTTTTGAGTAAACATCTGTTTGTCGCAAAAAATCCATCACTCTTTTTGCCACAGCTTGTGTCCGTTCATCAATGACTAAATTCCGGTCAAAATCCTTGGAATTATAAATCCGATCCTCGACTAAATCCCCTGATTTATCTAGCTTACTCGCTTCGGGGCGATATCCTTCTAAATCGACATTTAAACCGACTCGAATCACCTTATAGGGTGCGAGAAAACCATCATCAATTCCTTGTTTTAGAGAATAAGTATAAATCGGATCGGCAAAATATTCTATATTAGAAACTTCCTTAGTTTCCTTTGGGGTTGCCGTTAATCCGATTTGAGTTGCCGAACTAAAATACTCTAAAATATCTCGCCATTTACTATCATCAGCAGCGCTACCTCGATGACATTCATCAACTATAACTAAATCAAAAAAATCTCGGCTAAATTCTCGATAAGCATCAGCATCTTCATCATCATAATTAACCAAACCCTGATACAAGGATAAATAGATTTCAAACGCGGTGTCAATTACTTTCTTTTTAATCACTGTCATTTTATTTTTAAAATGCTTAAAATCACCCCGTTTTGTCTGACTAATTAAAGATGTGCGATCGGCTAAAAATAAAATTCGTTTTTTGATGCCATTTTTCCATAGCCGATAAATAATCTGGAAAGCGGTATAAGTCTTACCCGAACCAGTTGCCATCACCAATAGTAAACGATTCTGACCTTTGGCGATCGCTTCTACAGCCCGATTAATCGCGATCTGCTGATAATAGCGCGGCTGGCGACCTTGAGAATCAAAAAAGTAATCAAAGCTGGCTATTTCTTCGGCTTCTGTGGTTTCAATCTGCTTAAATTTCTTGTATTTTTGCCAAAGCTGATCAGGACTCGGAAAATTATCAAGGCTTAATTCTCGCTCAATCAAACTAGAAAAGCCCGATTTATCATGCTCTAAAAAACCATCCCCATTAGAACTAAAAGCCACAGGTAAATCTAAAATATCTGCATAGTTTAAAGCCTGCTGCATACCAGCACCAAGAGGATAAATATTTTTTTTAGCTTCAATAACAGCAATCGGTATATTCGGTTTATAATAAAGAATGTAATCAGCCTTTTTACCCTTACCCCTTTGGGTTAGATTCCCTTTAACATAAATTCGACCATCAGTAAAATAAACCTGTTCTCGGACTTGCTTGCTAATATCCCACCCCGCTAGAACTAAAGCAGGTAAAATATACTGTGTACAAATATCCTGTTCTGAAAGCTCTCGTTTATTAGTCATCTTTTATGTCACCGATCTTAACTATAGGAGGAAGAATTTCTACTGCTTGAAAAGGATTTAATACCAATAAATCTAAATCACCCGTAACAATTACATTGGCATTACCACTAACAGGCAACTCTAAAAACTTATTAGCATTGTCACCTCCCTGGCAACCGCCAAGAGGGTCAGGACGTTCTAGATCGCTCAAACAATTGCCTGGAATTGCATTTTCACATCGACTTCTTCCTTCTACTATAAATCTACTCAGAATGTTAATCACCTAATTTGTCTAATTTTTTATGATCGGTAAAAAGTTAAGCTTAAAAACTTAACTTTTTACTCACTAATATCTAAGCAACCTCTACGAACACACCGCTGCGAGCAAACTCCTCTTCTTCTGGACTAAAGACTGGAGCTTGATCCACAAGGTCAGGGTCAAAGTAATATGTCTCTTGTAGGAATTGTCCCGTGACGATCGCCTCCTCCAACTCCTTGATGTAATCTTGGGCAACTAAACAGGCCTCCTTGATGCCTTCCTCATCCCTCTTATCCAACAGCTTTTGCAAAGTTGCTCTCACCCCTGTCAGTCGTGCCGCGGGCTTGAGCATACCGTAGAGACGGTACATCCGATCGGTGGCAATGCTAATGTGTTTGAGGGCTTTGGCTCGTGCTAGCTCAGAGTCAATGCTAGGCCAATAACGAGTGGTATAAAATGCTTTCTCATCCTTGTGATACCACTCCTCCGATCGCGCAATTGATGAGGAGACAGTATTGTGCAACTTCCAGAAGAATAAGCGCAGGGAAGCGCCATCTACTACGGTGGACAGCTTTGCCTCCATTGATACCTCAAAGTCATTCAGACGCGGGTCGCGCCCAAGCACGAGGTACTCTACAGGGTACATTTCCACCTCTTTATTCTGCACAACGTAGGCGTTGAGGTGGTGGCGGCAGTAGGGGCAGGGATACATAGTGGCAAACAGCTTGAAAAAGTCCTTGAAGATTGCCACCAGAGTTTTTTGCTGTTGGGGGGTCTTGGTAGAGACGATTTCAGCCGTAGTGTGGAAGAAACGCCACACCGCAGGGCCAATATAGTAAGGGAAGCTGACGCGCATTTGTGAATTCTTTATTTCACTGCGATCGATATAAACGTCAATGAACGATACATATTGCGAGAGTTCGCCAGACTCGCGCCCAAACTCCAAGCGTTCGCGCCGTTTCTGTACCCCGTTCAGGTAGTTGTGGGTCAATCGCCATGCCTGTTTGAGCATTAGCTTCTGTTTTGGAGCGCATTTGGGAAAGCCTTCTGCAACATCCGCCCCATAGCGCCCAAATTCCCCTGACGCCTTGGTAGCTTCGTACCACTGGTTTAAAGCCACTTCGTCAGGAACCGTGTTGAAAGGGATGTCTGCTGCTGTGCTGACGCTAAAGGCAGCCAACAGCTTCGGCATAAAGTCTTCATACCAATAGGCGACTGGCATCATCGCACCATCGATTTCTTCTGAGGCATCCGAGAGGATGACGCGGTTCCACTTCTTCAGGTACTCTTTGGGATCTCCCTCAGATTTGGCTGGTGGCGGTGCCATTTCCTCACTCAGTTCCATTTTTCTCAATCGGTTGAGTTCGTTGATGGCAAGCACACCCTCGGCGATGTCACGCAAGTTGAGACTTTTCTTTTTGATGGTGATGGCAAACTCGACTCCCGCCGCAAACTTTTCCTTGGCGGAGGCAGACTTACCCCGCGCTTCCAACATGGCTTTTTGTTCTGCCAACATTTCTGGAGTTTTTTCTATAGTCTTCCAGTTTTTGATGCGATCTTGCAGTCGGGCATATTCATCTTCGAGCGATTTAACTACTGCATCCAGTAAAGGGTTACACGCCGACTCTACTACACCCAATCCTTTATAAAGCCCGATCGCACTCCTGACAAATTGCACAAAATCAGCGATTCTGTATGGCAAGTTTCTCACGCGCAGGTGAGTCTCGTGGTTGGCGGAAAAACTCTCGCGGAAGCTGCGGTAGGCTGCTCCCTGGATCAGACGAAACAAACCAATCTGCATCTGCAAGCGGGACGTACCGCGCTTCTTCTGGGCTTGTGGGTGTTGCGCGAGTAGTTCTTTTAGCCGCGCTATTTCTGGATTGCTATCGGTGGGTGCTTCTTCTAGATTAGGTTCAATAGTGGCAGAAGCTGCCTCGTTGATAGCAGTTGCTGTACTTGCGATCGCAGCCGCTGTACTATCTGAAACCTCGGTTGTCTGTGTGCTGACAATCGGAACCGGCGAGTCTTGATATCCTGTTGTGATCTCGGACTCATCCGGTACAAGTTTGCAGAATTCCTTAAAGTCAATTGAGGCATCGCCGTCATGGTCTACCTCTTTGATGATCTCATCGAGTTCTTGCTCTGTCAGCCCAAACTGGCTCATCACACCCTGCATCTCGTCTCTGGTGATTTGACCGCTCCCGTTTTCATCAAATACACTAAATGCCATTTTGAGACGACTCTGGCGATCGCCTTGGTGGGATACCATCAGCATTTTGAATTCATCAAAATCGATACTGCCCGACAAGTCTACGTCTACTTCCTTGATCATGTCGCGCAGCTCGGTTTCGTTAGGACTCTGGCCGAGCGATCGCATCACTTGACCCAGTTCTTCTGATGAGATAGCACCGCTCCCGTCCGCGTCAAATACTTTAAAAGCTTCCCATAACTTTGCCACATCTTCTTCAGTTATGGCTTTTTTTTCAAGCTGCACAGATGTCATCACTAAATCCTCCCTGATTTTTTATTGGCTGTCTATTGATTATGACCAATATACTTTAATTCCTGATGAGTTACGCAACGGTATTATCAAATCCAAGGGGGTTGCCGATTTCTCCCACTTTGGCTTGTGACCGTCGATCTATCAGTTTGATATTACTCCCAGTAATTTTCCCAATCATCCTTAAAAGCTTGCTGCAATCTCTGCATATACGCATCAGTCTTAATCTTCACCATCCACAGATTATTAGCATTGCGGCCTCCCTTGCACACAACACCTTCATCTACACCGTATTTCCCCTTGCGAACATCGTCCATAAACTTGCCCGTCAGTTTGCCGCGATAAATCACTCGCGCAATATTTAATTTACCAAAATCCTGAATAAACCGATCGGGAACAACCATACCGCCCTCAGTTTCCACATCAAAAAGCACCAGTTGTTTGCGATCGTCCTTTTTGTGCCTTCCCGCAAACGAGTTAGCACCAAAAAACTCTGTAAACACAGTAATTTCAGGGCAGTGATACAGTTCGTTCTCTCGAAATATAGACTCTAAGGGACTAGCAAAGTCTCTTTTAAATATTTCCGGTGCTTCTTCTAAACCTGGATGTGCAGCATTAAATTCTGCAATTCCCATCTCATCCAAATCAAATCTACTGCGGCGCGTACCAAAAGCATACCAACCAAGTTCAACTTCCCAAACCCAATGCAAATTAGTGCCATCGTACTTCTCAAAAGCTACACATTGTTCGTGAGGGCAATTTTTACTATCTGGAATTTTGGGATAGGCAAGAAGCATGATATCGATTCTGGTTGCACCGTCCGTGCTTGTTGACTGTTGACTGTTGACTGTTGACTGTTGACTGTTGACTGTTGACTGTTGACTGTTGGCTGTTGACTGTTGACTGTTGACTGTTGAATGTTGACTGTTGGCTGTTGACTGTTGGCTGTTGACTGTTGACTGTTGGCTGTTGACTGTTGACTGATGACTAATGACTGTTGACTAAAGACTAATGACTAATGACTAATGACTAATGACTAATGACTAATGACTAATGACTAATGACGGATATTCAAGTAGCCTCAACGAACACACCGCTGCGAGCAAACTCCTCTTCTTCAGGAGTGAAGACAGGAGGTTCATCCACAAGGTCAGGGTCAAAGTAATATGTCTCTTGTAGGAATTGTCCGGTGACGATCGCCTCGTCCAACTCCTGGATGTAATCTTGAGCAACTAAGCATACCTCCTTGATGCCTTCCTCATCCCTCTTATCCAACAGCTTATGCAATATTGCTCTCACCCCTGTCAGTCGTGCTGCGGGCTTGAGTATAGTGTAGAGGCGGTACATTCGATCGGTGGCAATGCTGATTTGTTTGAGGGCTTTGGCTCGTGCTAGCTCAGACTCAATGCTGGGCCAATAACGGGTGGTGTAGAATGCTTCCTCATCCTTTTGATACCACTCCTCCGATCGCGCAATTGATGAGGAGACAGTGTTGTGCAACTTCCAGAAGAATAAGCGCAGAGAAGGGCCATCTACTACCGTGGAAAGCTTTGCCTCCATTGATACCTCAAAGCTATTCAGACGCGGGTCGCGCCCAAGCACGAGGTACTCCACAGGGTAAATTTCCACCTCTTTATTCTGCACGACGTAGGCGTTGAGGTGGTGGCGGCAGTAGGGGCAGGGATACATACTGGCAAACAGGTTGAAGAAGTGCTTGAAGATGACAACCAGAGTTTTTTGCTGTTCTGGCGTCTTGGTAGAGACTATCTCAGCCGTAGTGTGCAAGAAACGCCACACCGCAGGGCCAATATAGTAAGGGAAACTGACCCGCATTTGTGAATTCTTTACTTCAGTGCGATCGATATACACATCGATAAACGCCACATATTGCGAGAGTTCCCCAGACTCGCGCCCAGACTCTAAGCGTTCGCGCCGTTTCTGTATCCCATTGAGGTAGTGGTGCGTCAAGCGCCATGCCTGTTGAAGCATCAGCTTCTGTTTTGGAGCGCATTTGGGAAAGTTTTCTGCAACATCCGCCCCATAACGCCCAAATTCCCCTGACGTTTTAGTCGCTTCGTACCACTCGTTTAAAGCTGCTTCGTCAGGCACCGTGTTGAAGGGAATGTCTGCTGCGCTAATGACGCTGAAGGCAGCCAGCAACTTCGGCATAAAGTCTTCATACCAATATGCTACTGGCATCATCGCACCATCTATTTCCTCTGATGCCTCCGAGAGGATGACGCGGTTCCACTTCTTCAGGTACTCCTTGGGATCTCCCTCGGATTTGGCTGGTGGCGCTGCCATGCTCTCACTCAGCTCGATGTTTCGCAGTCGGTTGAGTTCGTTGATGGCAAGCACACCCTCGGCAATGTCACGCAAGTTGGGACTATCCTTTTTGATGGTCATTGCCAACTCGACTGCCGCCCCAAACTTCTCCTTGGCGGTGGCAGACTTATCCCGCGCCTGCAACATGGCTTGTTCTTGGGCCAACATTTCAGGAGTTTTTTCTATGGTTTTCCAGTTCTTGATGCGATGCTCTAGTCGGGCATATTCATCTTCGAGCGATTTAACTACAGCATCCAGTAGAGGGTAGCACGCCGACTCTGCTACACCCAATCCTTTATAAAGGGCGATCGCACTCCTGACAAATCGCACAAAATCAGCAATTTTGTATGGCAAGTCTCTCACGCACAGGTGAGTCTCGTGGTTGGCACAGAAACTCTCGCGGAAGCTGCGGTAGGCTGCTCCCTGGATCAGACGAAACAAACCAATCTGCATCTCCAAGCGGGACGTACCGCGCTTCTTCTGGGCTTGTGGGTGTTGGGCGAGTAGTTCTTTTAGGCGCGCTATTTCTCGATTGCAAGCGGTGCGTGGTTCTTGTAGATCTTCTAGATTAGGTTCAATAGTGGCAGAAGCTGACTCGTTGACAGCCGTGGCTATACTTTCGATCGCAGCCGCAGCCTCTGTACTATCTGAAATTTCGGTTATCTGTGCACTGACAACCGGAATCGGCGATTCTTGATCTCCTGTTGCGATCTCTGGCTCATCGGGTATTAGTGTGCAGAATTCCTCAAAGTCAATTAAGGCATTGCCGTCATGGTCTGCCTCTTCGATGATCTCATCGAGCTCTGGCTCTGTCAGCCCAAACGGGTTCATCACATCCTGCATCTCGTTTTTAGTGATTTGACCGCTACCGTTTTCATCAAATACACTAAATGACATTTTGAGACGACTCTGGCGATCGCCTTGCTGGGACATCATCAGGATTTTGAATTCCTCAAAATCGATACTGCCCGACGAGTCTAAGTCCACTTCCTCGATCATTTCGCGCAGCTCGGTTTCGTTAGCACTCTGTCCTAGCGATCGCATCACTTGACCGAGTTCTTCTGATGAAATAGCACCGCTGGCGTCCGCGTCCAATACTTTGAACACTTCCCATAACTTTGCCTCCTCTTCTTCAGTCATGGCTTTTTTTTCAAACTCCACAGAGGTCATACTAAATTCTCCCTAATTTTTTATTTTATGTCTATTAATTATGGCTAATATAAGTAGGTGATCGCAAAAAAACAATAATATTTTGTAAGCTTTTCTAGGGGCTGGCTTAGCCTAGAATATATACTAAGAGAGATGTGAGCAGTGCAAAACTCTGCCTATCATGTAATGTTTATTTGAACCCACTTACTTTAATTCCTGATGAATTACGAAACTGTTACAAATGATACTATAACTCTGCATAGTTGCCAGGGTTATCGCAATGATTGGGCGTTTTAGTTGGTAAATTAAAGAGTTAGAAAGCGATCCGTATTTAAGTCAATCAAGAGTTTTTCTGGTTGAAATTTGACAGTTGACTGTGGGTCGATAAACTCAAAATTGCGCTGATAGATCGAAGATACATATGATTGCCACTTGACTCGACTTTGTGATTCCGATGAAGCGCGGATTTGAGCTGAAGCGGTTAGAGTGCGCTCTAGACTGAAGGGCGAGATCCTTTTACATCAGGATTTGAGTTAAAAGTAGGCGCAATATTCGGTCATAGTTGAGTGAATTTAAATCATCTATAGCGGTTCTCAAAAAAGTGAGGTATGCCCTATGCCCTATCCCCTATGTCCTATGCCCTAGGCCGGATAGTACCTCATCTTTCTGAAAAAGGCTATATGATAGCAATCCTATTTCATTGGTTAACAATTTTTATGCCCAGCACGCGATCGAGTCGAAGAGGGGGTTTTAACGATTTCCCCCCTTCCCGTTCTAGTTAAAAATCTCTCAGTTGAGCAGTTTGAACCGGAACTTCTTTAATCTGGGCACCGCGGCGCACCTTCAGTTTTAGAATTTGACCGATTTGGCTGTTTTCCACCAAATTTTGCAACTGTTCGGGTTCAGTCACTCCCTCGCCGTCAATTTGAACGATGACATCCCCCTTGCGAATCCCTGCTTCCTCAGCAGGCGTATTTGGCACAACTCGCATCACTAACACCCCTTTCACTTCCGGCACGATTAAAGGAGCATTGGGGTCAGAATTATTCTCTCTGGCCATTTCAGGAGTCAAAGCAATCATCTGAATCCCTAAAAACGGATGGCTGACTTTTTCTCCCTTGGCTAACTGCGCGTAGATGGCTTTGGCTTTGTCGATCGGAATCGCAAACCCAATACCCATTGCATCAGCTCGAATCGCCGTGTTGATGCCAATCACTTCTCCTCTGCTGTTTAACAGGGGGCCACCGGAATTGCCGGGATTGATGGCGGCGTCGGTTTGAATGAAATCAAGGCGCTTGTCGGGAATGCCGACGGCTGCACTGGAGCGTTTGAGGGTGCTGATGATGCCTAAAGTGACGGTGTTGTCAAATCCCAGGGGGTTCCCCACGGCGATCGCCCAATCTCCCACTTTCACCGCGTCGGAATCTCCCAAGGTGGCAGTCGGCAGGTTTAATTGCTTGGTATTAATTTTGACAACAGCCAAATCTGTTACTTCGTCAGTACCTTGCACTTCTCCTGGAAATGTCCTGCCGTCGTTTAAGGTGACAGTCACTCGATCGGCTTTGTCAACTACGTGAGCATTGGTTAAAACAATCCCGCTTTTGTCAATGATGAAGCCGGAACCTTGACCGCGTAAGCGTTCTTGTCTGGGGGTCAGGCTGCGTAAATCTTCTCCCAAAAATCTACGGAAGAATGGGTCTTCCATTAAGGGGTCGAGGTTGCGACTGACGGTGCGCTCGGTATCAATACGAACAACTGCCGGCCCGACTCGATCGACAGCCGCCGTTACAAAACTGCCGGTATCCCCTGGGAGTTCCGAACCCCGCAGTGCTAACAGTTGCGGATTCGCAGCGGTGGCTGGGAAACTCTGGAACTGTAAGTTGGGCGGATTGCTGCCATCAGCGGCTGCAGCGGGTGCAGCATTGATTGCTAACGCACTCAGGGCGATCGTCATTCCTAAAATTAGGGCGAACCAACGATCACCGGTTCGAGGGGCGGGGCGAAAAAACTTAAATAGTCGCATAGCGTCAATCTTTGTTAGTCTGGGTTAGTCTGGTAAGGGTGTGCGATCGTGCGGACTCAATAATCTGTCACCATAAAGATCCTAAATATATTTTGACAGTTACAATACATGAGTCACTAGCCCGCACCAACTCAACATATTCTGAATTCTAACTTTTAAATTTCCCTCGTAATACCAGTTTCAAAAAAAGAATGCAACTCTAGGCCCCTGGGCCCAACCATTACCAAATCACTCATTCCCAATCTAAAATCTAAAATCTAAAATCTAAAATGGTATAACCCCAATGATTCTATCTGATACTTCTACTGACAAATCCTTGCCCTCAAATTCCCACCACCATCACGACGCTGAATCAGCCCACCCTCACCATCACGATGAAGAATCGAGGCGGCGGCTGGTAAATCGCTTGTCTCGGATTGAGGGACACGTCCGCGGCATTAAAACAATGGTGCAAGAAAACCGTCCCTGTCCCGAAGTTCTCGTGCAAGTTGCTGCAGTTCGAGGCGCGCTCGATCGCGTAGCGAGAATCATTCTTGACGAACACTTAACTGAGTGCATCGCCAGAGCCGCGAAAGAAGGCAATATTGATACCGAAATTGAAGAGTTGAAAGCGGCTTTGGATCGGTTTTTGCCTTAGCCGTTGCCAATTTTTAAATCGATATAACAAAACCTGCAAATTAGACAAAACTTGCAAGTTATGATTTCTGGCCAATTTTTTAACTACCAGCCGGGAAGTCCCTCGGTATATTTAGAGGGGACATATCTGAGCGCTGCGCCCCGTACCCCGAATAAATTACGCCCGCGTGATGGAAGGCTCGTCGGATGGAGGGACGGAAGCCGACAATTAAACTTGGCTACTATGAATCAATCTTCGGGAGCATCTTGATTTTCAATGTACTTCCAAGTGTTGAAATGGTAATTTTTGGTGTTGCATTTTGGACGTACACAAACTATACTATGCAAAGGTCGAAAAAAGGAAGTTTAAAAATGCAACTCACTTACAAATACCGCCTCAAACCCACCAAAGCCCAACTAGCAACAATTGTGGCTCATTTAGAACTCGGTCGCCGACAGTACAACTACCGACGGGCGTGAAAGATTTAGGTGGTGGGAAGCCACGAGAACGCCTATCAATGCCTGTCCATTAGTTGTTTCGATAATCCCTGTTGAGGAGATTTATCAAAACATTCCTTTGACGAGAGTGCAGACTAGGGATGGTAGAAAAAAGGATGAATTAGGCAATCCTTTGACCAGGAAAGGTGATGTTTTCTCGAACATTGAAGGCGGATATGTACAGTGGCAGACGATACAATTGGCTGACCTGAAAAACACAAAAAAGCTATTTCCTGATTATAAAGTGTTAGATTCTCAGGTCTTGCAAGATGTCGTTAACAGAGTGGAAACTTCCTTTTCAAACTTTACTACGCCCGACAAAAATGGCAATCGTAGAGGCAAGCCCAAGTTCAAGGGGCTTCACTACTACAAATCTTTCACATACCCTCAACTAGATAATTTACATATCGTTAAGGATGAGCAAAATAGGATTTGTATCGACCTCGCAAAAATAGGTCAAGTACCGATGGTTTTTCATCGTCCAATACCAACAGGGTTCAAAGTTAAGACGGGGAGTGTCATCAGAAAAGCGGATGGGTGGTATATTTCCTTGACGTTAGAAGATAAGACAGTTCCCGTAACGGTTGCAGAAATTCAACCGACTGATGAAAATACTGTGGGTATCGACCTGGGAATTACTAATTACGTTTATCTTTCTAATGGCGAAAGAGTAGAAAATCCTAGATTCTGGAGGAAGTCGGCTGAAAAATTAGCAAAGCTTCAAGCGAAACTAGCTAAAAAAGTCAAAGGTTCTAAGCCTTGGAAAATTATCAAGGACAGGATTTCTAAACTCCACCAGTTTGTAGCTAGAGCTAGATTAGATTTTCAGTTCAAAATAGCACAGCAGCTCTTCGGCAAATGTGATGTTTTAGTTATTGAAGACTTGAGTGTCAAAAATCTGACTAGACGTGCCAAGCCTAAGACTGATATTGAGAATGGTAATTTGGTTTATTTGCCCAACGGTCAGTCAGCTAAGAGCGGCTTGAATAAATCAATGCTTGATGCTGCTCACGGGCAGTTCGCTAGCGCCCTAAAATATGTCGCCTGGAAATTGGGTAAAAGCGTTTTGCTTATCGATCCAAAAGGAACTTCTCAGCATTGCTGGAACTGCCTCAATAAAGTCCCGAAAGAATTATCGGAACGCTGGCATTCTTGTCAGTGCCGAGAATCTTTGGATCGGGATGAAAACTCAGCTAAACTCATCAGAAAAATTGGCTTGAG